>CAZTMF010000032.1:0-14006 GCA_964614675.1 uncultured Caulobacteraceae bacterium
GCTGATCGGCCTGGCCGCCAAGAACGCCATCCTGATCGTCGAGTTCGCCCGCCAGAGCGAGATCGAGCACGGCATGGGCCGCGAGGACGCGGCCGCGCACGCCGCCCAGACGCGCCTCAGGCCGATCCTGATGACCTCTTTCGCCTTCATCCTGGGGGTCTCGCCCCTGGCCTTCGGCGGGGGCGCGGGCGCCGAGATGCGTCACGCCCTGGGAGTCGCCGTCTTCTTCGGCATGCTGGGGGTGACCGCCTTCGGCCTGATCTTCACGCCGGTCTTCTTCATGTTCTTCCGCAGGGTCTCCGACCGCCTGCCCAAGCCGCCGCCGCCGCCCCCGCCAACGCCGACCACCGGGTCGATGAGCTACGATCCGGAGGACCTGGCGTGATCGCGCGCGCTGGCCTGCCCGCGGCGCTGGCGCTCGCGCTGCTCGCGGCGGGCTGCGCCGTCGGTCCGCATTACGCGCCGCCTCCGACGCCGGCGGCCGGCAATGGCGGCTTCGCCTCGGCCAATCCAGGGGTGTTCAGTCCTGACGCCACCCGGTCCGACTGGTGGCGGCTCTATGACGACCCGGTGCTCGACAGCCTGGTCCAGAAGGCCCTGACCGAGAACGCCGACCTCAAGGCCGCCGCCGCCAACCTCGCCAAGGCCCGCGGGGCCCTGGAGCAGGCGCGGGCGGGGCTGTTCCCCGCCACTGGTCTCCAGGCCGGCGCCACCTACGGCAAGAGCTCGACCCAGAACCTCGTCGCCGGGCTCACCGGCGCTCAGGCCAAGCCGGGCTGGGTCTTCGATGGGGTCTTCGACGTGTCCTACGAGGTCGATCTGTTCGGCCGCGTCCGGCGCACGATCGAGGCCGCCCACGCCGACGCCGAGTCCGTGGCCGCCGCCGAGGACCTGGTGCGTGTGGCGGTCGCCGCAGAGACCACCCGGGCCTACGGGAACGCCTGCGCCTATGCCGAGAGCCTGGACGTGGCCCGGCGCGCCGAGGCCACCGCCAAGGAGCTCTATGACGTGACGACGCGCCAGCGGGATCTTGGCGCAAGTTCCGACTTCGAGGTCGCCAGCGCCGGCGCGGTGCTGGACCAGGTCCGCGCCGCGATCCCGACGCTCGAAGGCCAGCAGCGGACGGCCCTCTATGAACTGGCGGTGCTGACCGGCGATCCGCCCGAGACGGTTTCCGCAGCGGCGGCGGCCTGCAAGACCGCGCCCCGGATCAATCAACTACTGCCCACCGGCGACGGCGCCGCCCTGCTGCGCCGCCGGCCCGACGTGCGGGAGGCCGAGCGTGCGCTCGCCGCCGACGTCGCCCGCATCGGCGTCGCCGAGGCGGACCTGTTCCCGACCGTCACCCTGAACGGGACGGCGTCCCAGGCCGGCTCGAACGGGCGGCAGCTGACCTCGTCCCAGGGCTTCTCCTGGGGCGTCGGCCCCCTCATCACCTGGAACTTCCCCAATCTCCTCGTGGCCAAGGCCGAGGTCCGCCAGGCCAAGGCCCAGGCGTCCGGCGACATCGCCCGCTTCCAGTCCGCGGTGCTGACCGCCCTGAAGGAGGTCGAAGAGGCCCTGACCGCCTATGCCTCTGAGCTCAGGCGCAACGCCGCGCTCAGGTCCTCCCGCGACCAGTCCAGCCGCGCCTATCAGCTGGCGCAGGTGCAGTTCGCCAACGGGCGCATCAGCTTTCCGGATCTCCTGCAGCAGGAGCGGATATTGCTGCAGGCCGAAGGCGATCTGGCGACTTCGGACCAGGCCCTGGTGTCCGACCAGGTGACGGTCTTCAAGACCCTGGGCGGCGGCTGGGAGGCGGCTCCGCCAGTGACGCCGCCCAAGGCGCCCTGATCCAGAGCTCGGACTTGCCGTCCGGGCTGACCAGCCGCCGGTATCCCCGCAGGCGGGCGTAGGCGCGGAAGTCGTCGTCTAGGTTGCGGTGGAAGCGCCCGGTCGAGGGCTCGTAGCCGGTGACGATGGCCGCCGGCGGCGCCTCGTCGAGAAGACGGCCGAGGGCGCTCGGGCTGGCGAGATGCAGCCCTCTCAGCTCGGTCTCCGACAGCATGTCCCCGCTGCGATAGGCGAAGGCGCCCGTGGCGAAGCGCACGTCCAGCGGCGCCCCGCTGTCGGCCACGGCTTGTGGCGAAGGGGTGGCGACGGGCCCTTGGCGCCCGGCCGCCTTCAAGGTGCGGCCGATCCAGCGCGCCTCGGCGGTGAGCGCCAGCGCCGGCGGCTCTCGCCCCCGCGCCAGGCCGAGCGCGGCGTCGCCCAGCACATAGCCGGTCCGGCCGATCCCGACGGCGGCGCCCGCCGCGACGAGCACCAGCAGGACCTTGCGCATCACGGAGCCGAGCGTCGCCAGCGGATCCGACAGGCCCCAGAGCACGAACAGGGGCGCCAGCATGGGCAGGAAGTACTGCCGCTGCATCGGGCTGGGCGCGAAGGCGGCGACGAGGCCGGCGAGCGCCAGCGTCTGCAGGAAGCGTTCGGTGTTGGGCGCTCCCTCGCTGCGGCGCCGGACGGCTGCGGCGACCACGCCGACGAGCACCGCCAGGGCCGGGCCGACGGCCAGGTGGAAAAGGCCTTCCTCCGCCCGCCTGGGCAGCGCCAGCCGGCTCCCCTGGCCGACCAGCCGGTACCAGTAGCTCGCCGCCGCCTGGGCGTAGGTGAACACGCCCCACATGAACGGCCCCGGCGCGCCCAGCCAGGCGAGGGCGGCGGGGCCGAGGCCGGCCAGGGCGCCCAGGCCGCATCCGAACAGCGAGGCGAGGCTCGCGCGGCGGCGCCAGACGCTCCAGAGCAGGAACAGCCCCGCGCCTCCGAGCGGCAGGACATAGGAGACCTTCGCGCTTGTGGCGGCGCCGAGCAGCAGGCCCGCGAGGGTCCAGAGCGGCCAGGCCCTTCGTCCAGGCGCCAGCGCCGCGATCCCGGCCAGCATGGCGCCGGCCTCCAGCAGGGCCGGAAGGGCGTCGTTGCGCGCGATCGCGGCGGCGAACTGGAAGGGATAGGCCAGGAGCAGCAGGGCCGCCGTCGCCAGGGCGCGCCCGCGCGGGACGCCCAGCCGGCGTTGGGTCGCATAGACCAGGGCCAGCACGCCCCAGGCCATGGCGGCGTTGGCCAGCCTCAGGGCCAGGAAGCTCCAGCCGTGGGCCAGGGCCGCCAGGGGCGCGGTCAGATAGAGCTGCAGCGGCGTCTGCAGGTACATGAAGTCGGCGAACGGCCTCAGCCGCCCGGCCAGGAGGGCGGGGGCGACGTACTGGCCCTCGTCGTGGTCGACGGGCATCGAGATCGCCAGGGCGGCCAGGACCAGGGCCGCTGCGGCCAGCGCCAGGATGAGCGCCGGCGCGCCGCTCCATCGGCCGCGGCGGCTGGTTGAAGGCTCGGCCTGCAACAATCTCGACATCCTTCGGCCCGATCCGGGCGTTATCGACCGGGTGTTAACGCAGTCTGAGCCTTATGCGGCGGGTGAACATGCACGCGCGGGTCCAGCAGATCACCGAAAGGATCGCCCCTTGGGCGGCCGGCGGATCGCTGCGTGTGGCCGTGCTGATCCCCTGTCTCAACGAAGGCAAGACTGTCGGCCAGGTGGTGACCGACTTCCGCGCGGCCCTGCCGGACGCCCGGATCTACGTCTTCGACAACGGATCGAGCGACGACACCGCGGAGGTCGCGGCCGAGGCGGGCGCAGTGGTCCGCCGCGAGCCGCGCGCCGGCAAGGGCCATGTGGTGCGCCGGATGTTCGCGGACGTGGACGCCGACGTCTATGTCCTGGTCGACGGCGATGCGACCTACCAGGCCGCCGCCGCGTCCGAGATGGTCCAGATGCTGGTGGGCCAGCAGCTCGACATGGTGGTCGGCTGCCGCGACAGCGAGGTCGAAGCCGCCTATCGGACCGGCCACCGATTCGGCAACGCCATGCTCACGGGCTTCCTGACCCGGGTGTTCGGCACGGGCTTCAGCGACCTGCTCTCCGGCTACCGGGTGCTCTCGCGCCGCTTCGTGAAAACCTTCCCCTGCCTCTCCGCCGGTTTCGAGATCGAGACCGAAATGGCGGTGCACGCCCTGACGCTCGAGTTGCCCTGCGGCGAGGTGAGAACCGTCTATGGCGCGCGCGCCGAGGGATCGGCCAGCAAGCTGCGCACCTACAGCGACGGATTGAGGATCCTGAGGACCATGCTGGGCCTGCTGCGCCAGGAGAAGCCCGCCCAGTTCTTCGGGATCACCGGCGCCGTCATCGCCCTGATAGCGGTGATGCTGGCCCTGCCGCTGGTCCACACCTATGTGGCGACGGGCCTCGTCCCGCGCTTTCCCACGGCCATCCTCTGCACCGGCCTGATGATCATCGCCCTGCTCACCTTCTGCTGCGGCCTGATCCTCGATTCCGTCGCCCGCTCGCGCATGGAGGCCCGGCGGCTGGCCTATCTGCGCTGGGACGCGCCCACGGCGGATTGAGGGCGTGAGGCGCTCCACTGCCGCCTGGATGGCCCTTGGGGCCGTGGTGCTGGTCATCGCCGGTTGCGCGACCCTCGCCAATGTCGTGTCCGAACAGGCTCTGGGCACCGGCCCGAACGGCCCGGAGACTCCCGCCGGCGTCGGCGTGCCCTTCGAGCGCGTGTCGATCCCGAGCCACAGCCGCCGGCTCGACGGCTATCTGGTCCGGGCCCCGGCCGACTGCCGGAATCCGCCCGCCATCCTGATCTACCACGGCTTCAACGAGACCATCTCCTTCTGGGTGGAGGCCCAGAAGCTGCTCTGGCGTCATTGCGTCTCGACCCTGGTGTTCGATCCCTCGGGCAATGGCGACAGCACCCGGCCGGCCAGCGTGACGAACCTCGCCGAAGACGCCCCTGCCGCCTACGCCTTCGCCCGCGCCCGATTCGCGGCGCCGACCCGGCTCTACGTCATGGGCCACTCCCTGGGCGACGCCGTGATGCTGCAGGCCGAGCCGGGCCTGAGCCCCCAGCCCGCCGGCGTGATCGTCGCCGACTCCTTCGCCTCGCTGAAGGACTTCTGGGCCAGCCGCGGGACCAGCCGCCTGGTGCTCAGCGCCGTTCCCGATGTCTGGGACAATGTACAGGCGATCCGCCGGGTCCGGGTCCCTCTGCTCGTCGTCCAGAGCGACGCCGACGTCATGACCCCCTTGGCTGGGGCCCAGAAGGTCTATGCAGCGGCCAACCAGCCCAAGCAGCTCGTGGTGCTCCATGGCTTCAAGCACAATGGCCTGAGGCGCCATACCTCCGAGGTGTGGTGGGCCCCCGTGCTGGACTTCGTGGGCAGCCCCGGGACCAGTCAGGCGCCCCTGTCCCCGATCCCCGACACGGCCGCCGGCGACTCCGCCGCCGCCCTGGCCGCCGAGACCGCCCGGGAGGACGAAGTGAGGATGCGGGCGGCTACGCTGGCCCCGTCGCCGTCGTCCGCGCCCGCCGCCTCGCTCGCGCCTGGCCCTCCAGCTTCGCAGCCCTGAGAACGTCGGTCGCTTGTCGGGCGTGGCGCCCGGCCCCGCTTTCCTGATAAGCGTCGAGCTTCGGGGACCTGTGGGCGGGCGGACAGGCGGACCAGCGACGAGCGGAATGAACGAACACATCGATTTGCCCGGCGGCTCCGGGAAGCTTTACCGGTTCAGGCTGACCAACCAGGGCCGGCCGAGCTCCGCCATGAGCGGGACCTACGCCTACGTGCGCGACGACGGCGACGGGGGCGAGGTGCTGTTCGTCGGCGACGCCGTCAATCTGATGAACGACGCCCGTTCGCGATGGGACGAGGCGGTGGGCAAGCACAAGGCCACTCATCTCTATGTCCGCCTCAACATCTCCGCCGCCGTGCGCCAGGCCGAGATCGACGACATCCTCGAGGATCGTCGCCCGGTGATGAACAAGTAACCATACCAGCCGTATCCAGAGCATCGGGCCCCCTCGATTCGGGGCTCGAGAGTTCGATTCAGGCGCGTCCGGACATGTTGAAGCGGCACGATTCCTCGGCAGCGCAGCTGCGTCGGTTCGTGGGCAGGGGGCCCTTGAGGCGCGACGGCCAGGAATGGCTGATCGCCGAGGCCGCCCGGCGGCTGCTGCTGCCGCCGCTCCGGGACATCCTTCCCGACCTCGTGGAAGAACCCCTGGGCCTGCGCCTGACCTACGCCACCGCCTGCGTGATCATCGCCGGTCTCCTGGTCCAGCGTTTCCCCGGCGCGGCCTGGGGCCAGACGGTGTCGGCCGCCACCCGGACCCTCGGCGAGCGCGCCGGCCTGGACGAGGCCGAGCTGACCAAGGGCGCCTCGGGCATGATCGCCGAGCTGACCGCAGCCGAGCCGCTCGCCTACAAGAACGTCTGCCGTCAGTTCGACGCGGCGATCGAGCAGGCGGTCTTCCGGGGGCACAAGGCCCAGGGCGAAGTGAGCCTGCGCCTGGCGCTGGAACAGCTCGAGGCCCTGGTGGGCAAGCAGCTGGCCGCCGCCAGCGACGAGAACACGGCCCCCGAGGACGTCATCCGCACCCATGGTCTGCTGCGCGTGGTGCGCAAGCAGGGCGCCGTGGCCTGAGGGCGGCGCACAGCCACAAGCTCAGCCATTAGCCCGAGACGGCGCCGGCCGATCGTGAGACTGTGCGTGCCGGGACGCGAAAACAGCGCCCGGAGCCGTGGGCTCGCGCGGCGCCTCCTGCGAGGCGCGTCGGTCTGCCGCGAGCCGGACTTCGACACATTCCAAAATGGGAGGAGACGTCGATGGGTGGGCTTTTCAACATCGTCATGCGGATCTTCAGCACGCTCGTGGGGCTGGTGCTCGTGTTCATGGGCCTGGTCTGGATCGGACAGGGACTGCACATCGGGCCCGCGGCGATCATGCAGGGGTTCATGGTCAGCGACCGGCGCTGGGCGGTCTATGGCGCGATCCTCGCCCTGTTCGGCCTGGGCCAGGTGATCTGGTCGAACACCCGCCGGCGATAGGGACCGCAGCAAGCCGCGCCGCCGGCTCAGGAGGCGTCGGCATCTCCGAACTCCAAGGCCAGCCGCCGGACCGCGCGCCAGATCTCGAGCTCCGCCATGGCGTCGGCCAGGGCGCGGTGGGCCGGCGGTCCCGAGATGACGCTGCGGCGCGCCTCCGCAACCAGCCAAAGGCTCCGGGAGCCCAGCCGGTCTCCCGGTATCCGGCCTCGCAACGCCGTCATCGCGGCCGCCTGGAAGGCGTCTTCGGAATCCCTGAGCCTCAGGGCGTGGCGCGGAATCCCCGCCGCGCGGAGCAGGACGCTCATCCATTTGCCGTCCCACGAGGGCGCGCTGACGAAGACCTCGTGCGGCTTCAGCGCCTCCAGCACTCGCCGGGCGACCTGGTCGTGCGGCTCTCCTTCGGCCAGCAGCCGCTCGCGGGTGATGCCGTGCACCGCCTCGGCGGTTGCATCCCACTCCGCCCAGCCCGACGCGGGACGGATCAGGTGGCTCTCGGTGGAGCCGTCCTCGCCGGCCCAACCCACCTCGATGGGGTAGCTGTGCTTGCGCAGGGACGAGGCTTCGAAGTCGAGGAAGACGCGCATCGCATCAGACTACTCCCGACGCGCCTGCGTCGGCGCGTCCCGTGACTTGAGCCTCGACTCGGCGCCTCTTCCGGCGTCATGGGGCCGCCCGTGCGTATCGATGCTGAGCTGCAGCCGCTTCCGGCGACCGATCCGGCCGTCTTCGTCCGCCAGGCCTTCGAGGGCGTTCCGCTGGCGCCCCTGATCCAGGAGCGGCTGGCCTCGCTGAAGCCGGGCGCGGCCGGGGCGGCGGGGCTGCTGGAGCTCGGGACCCTGTTCCAGCTGGTGAACGACAAGGCCCGCGCCCTGGAGTGCCAGAGGCTGGCGCTGGGGACGGGGCGGCTGTTCCGGCACGGTCATGCCGGACGCTCGGGGCTGAGACTCCTGATGCTGGTCACCGCCGGCGACCTGATGACCAACACCCCGCTGGAGCTAATGGTCGAGGGACGCGAGGTCGAGGTCACGCGGCTCTTCCTCTCCGCCGACGCGCCCCTGCCCGAGGCGGTTCCCGACCACGATCTGGCGGTGATGGCGGTCAGCGAGTCCGACGAGACCCGGCCGCTGCTGGAACGGCTCGTCGGCATCGAAGAGCGCTGGCCGCGGCCTATGCTCAACCGCGCCGGGGAGGTGCTAGAGTTGGCCCGCGACCGGCTTTACGCGAGGCTCGAGGGCGCGCCGGGGATCGTGATCCCCCCGACCCTGCGCCTGACCCGGTCCGAGCTCGCCGCGAGCCCGCTTGGCCTGCCGATCATCCTGAGGCCGGTCGGTTCTCATGCCGGCAAGGCGCTGGAGCGGATCGACAACGAGGCCGCGCTCGCCGCCTATCTCGCCGCCGAGCCGTCGGAGCTGTTCTACGCCTCGCCCTTCGTCGACTACGCCGGTCCCGACGGCCTCTTCCGCAAGTACCGCATCGCCCTGTTCGAGGGCCGACCGTTCCTCTGCCACATGGCCGTCAGCGGCCATTGGATGGTGCACTACCTCAACGCCGGCATGGCCGAGGACGCCGCCAAGCGGGGCGAGGAACAGGCCGCCATGGAAGGTTTCGACAAGGACTTCGGCGGCCGCCACGCCGCCGCCTTCGCCGCCCTGCATCAGAGGCTCGGCCTCGACTACTTCGCCATCGACTGCGCCGAAACGCCGGACGGGGGTCTGCTCATCTTCGAGGCGGACGTGGCGATGATCGTCCACGATCTCGATCCGGCCGGGCTCTATCCCTACAAGAAGACCCAGATGAGGGCCGTGTTCGACGCCTTCGAGGTCCTGCTGCGCGAGCTTGCCGCCGGCTCGCGTGCGACGCGAAAGACTGCCGCCGGTTAACCATTCGTCAGCCGCATCGACGCAGGTTAGGCGCACGCCGCGCTGTAAGCGGCGAAGGTCGGTGATTGCAATGTCTTCCAGCCCTGGCGCTTCGGTGGTCCGGCTCGTGCATACGGCCCCGGCGGGAGGCCAGGGCGGGGCCGAGCTCCCCGGGGCCGCCGAGCTCCTGTGTCTGGGCGGCGACGCCCGCATCCATCTCGACGGCGGCGGCGGGGCCAACCGCTACGGCTGCGGGCCGCGGCCGGACGACGCCCTGGTCGCTTTCGGATCCTCAACGGCCTCGACCATCTCGCCCGAGGCGTTCGGCGAGGCGGATCGGCTGCGGGGCCGTCTGATGCGCGCGCTGGAGCGCGATGCGCCCGAGGCAGTCTACGCCGCCGAGACCGACCGGCTCCGCCGCGCGCTGCTGCGGATGCTGGGCCTCGAAGCGCGAGGCGTCGAGGTGGTGCTGTCCCCTTCCGGCACCGATCTGCACCTCATCGCCGGCCAGCTCATCGCCGACGGCGACAGCCGGCCGCTCGCCATCATCCCGGAGGAAACCGAAACCGGCAGCGGCGTTCCCGCGGCCCTGGCCGGCCGGGATCTGCCCGGCCCCACGCCGTTGGAGCCTTCTCCGGGGCGGCGGAGCGGTTTCGCTCCCATCGAGGTCCAGGCCGTATGCTCGCGCGCGTCCGATGGCCGGCCGCGGGCCCCGGCGCAGGTGGACGCCGAGGTCGAGGCCCTGGTCGAGGCCGCCGCCGCCGAAGGTCGGCCGGTGCTGCTGGTCCTCATCGACGTCTCGAAGTCCGGGCTGATGTCGCCAAGCCCGGCCTGCGCCCAGGCGCTGGCCGAACGCTTCCCCGGGCGGGTGATGGTGCTGGTGGACGCCTGCCAGCTCAGGCTCTCGGGCCCGACGCTCGGGGCCTATCTGGACCGCGGCGCCATGATCGCGGTGACCGGCTCGAAATTCCTGACCGGCCCGGCCTTCTCCGCGGCCCTCCTGGTCCCGCGGGCGCTCGCCCGGACCTTCGCCGCGCGACCCGTTCCCCCCGCGTTGGAGGCGGTGTCCGCAGCGGCCGAGTGGCCGGAGGGCTGGACCGCCCGCGCCCAGCTGCGTCCCGCCGCAAACTTCGGCCTTCTGCTTCGCTGGGAGGCGGCCCTGACGGAGCTGCGCCGCTTCAGGGCCGTGTCGGACCCCCAGGTCCACGCCTTCGTCGCCAGCTTCGCGCGGACCGCGCGGGAGGCGATCGCCGCCCAGCCCGCGCTCGAGCCCCTGGAAGGACGCGAGCTGGAACGGGGCCTCGGGGTCGATGGCGGCTGGGACCGGCTGACCACCATCTTCCCCTTCCTGATCCGCGCCTCGCCGGGCGGCCCCTGGCTGTCTCGCGACGGCGTCGCCCGCGTCTGGCGACTGATGCGCGAGGATCTCGGCGTCCTCGGGGCGGCGGAGACCCTGCAGGCGCGCGCAGCCGCCCGGCTCAGGATCGAACTCGGCCAGCCCGTGACGGCCGGAGTCCGCGACGGGACGCCTGTTTCGGCCGTGCGCCTGTGCCTGAGCTCTCGGCTGATATGCGAGGCCACGACCGGCGATCCCCGCGCCGCGGCGCGCATCCTGTCCGACGCCCGCCTGGCCCTGGCCAAGGCCGCCTGGCTTGGCCGTCAGGTCGCCGCGGGGCGTCTCTAGGACCCATCAAATCCGGGTCCGATCACGGAACGGTGTTCAGCCTGACACGTTCGCATCCCCGGCGGAAATGGTCCGCTGTCGTGGGGCGCCGCGCAGCCGCAAGCTGGCGGCGCCTTGTTCATCATCGGGGGGAAGCGAAGGAGACGTGGGAATGAGACGTTCGCTGATCCTGGGGGCTGTCATCGCCTCCGCCATGGCCGGTTCGGCCCTGGCCCAACAGACGGTCGTGGAAGAGCACACCACGGTCGAGCACAACAAGGCCGCCGGGACGACCGCCGGCGCGGCCACCGGCGCGGTGGCTGGCGCTGTCGTCGCCGGTCCGGTCGGAGCCGTCGTGGGCGGCATGATCGGAGCTTCGGTCGGCCACAGCGCGGCGCCGCCGGACGACGTGCGCACCTATGTGACGACGCAACGGGTCGCGCCGGTCGCCTATAACGGCCCGGTGGTCGTCGGCCACACCATTGACGGCGACGTCGTCTGGTCTGACGTACCCAACGAGCCCAAGTATGGCTGGGCCTATCTGGGCGACAAGCGGGTGGTGATCGACCGCTCCAACCACCAGGTGGTGGCGATCTACTGACCCTGGCGTCCTGACGGAAGCAGGGGCGCGCCGCCGATCCGAGCGGCGCGCCCTTTGCTTTGCCTGCAGGATTGGACGATGAAGGCGCCCTTCCCAGGGAGGGCCTTCGTTCCATGAGCCAGACCGCCGTCCAGATCATCGCCCGCGGACCCCGCGCCGAGGCGGAAGCCGCCGCGGCCGCGATCGACGCCGATCTGGAGCTCGAGGGCGCCACCTATTCGATCCTCGAGGAGGACGAGGCGGCGGGCCGCTGGCGCATGGACGGCTTTCCCCGCTCGGACCGGGAGGCGGACGCCTTCCGCCGCGTGCTGGACGGCTTCACGGAACTGGTGACCGCCACCGAGGTCCTGGCCGACGCCGACTGGCTGGCCATGGCGCTGTCGGGCCTGCCGCCGGTGCGGGCGGGGCGCTTCTTCGTCTTCGGGATGCACGACCTCGGACGCACGCCGGTCAACACCGTCAACCTCAGGATCGAGGCGGGCGCCGCCTTTGGCACGGGCCACCACGGCACCACCGTCGGCTGCCTCGTGGCCTATGACCGGTTGCTCAAGGCCCATCGCTACGACCGCGTGCTCGACGTCGGGTGCGGCACGGGGATCCTGGCCATCGCCGCGGCCCGCTGCGGCGCCCGGCTCGCCATGGGGACCGACATCGACCGGGTGTCGGTGCGCATCTCCCGCGAGAACGCCACGCTCAACCAGGCCCGCGCGCGCTTCGTCTGGGCCGACGGGCTCGGCCATCGGGCGGTGCGCGAGCACGCCCCCTACGACCTGGTCTTCGCCAATATCCTGGCCCGGCCCCTGGTCTCCCTGGCCCAGCCGATCCGGCGCGCCCTGAGGCCCGGTGGGACCGCGATCCTGTCGGGGCTCCTGCGCAGCCAGGAGCGGATGGTCCGCGCCGCCTATCTCTCGCGCGGGTTCCACCTGGCGTCCCGCATCCACCGCGACGCCTGGGCGACCCTGGTGCTCAGGCGCAGCTGACGCGCCTCAGGTGATGGTCTGGACCTTGCCGTCCAGGTCCATCAGCCCGAGCTCGACCTCCAGCGTCGGGTGGCGCTTGAGGATCACGGCTCTGAGCCGCTTCAGATAGTGGGTGTGCTCCTCCAGCTCGCGCGCGGGCGTCGAGACGGCCGCCGCCCCCAGGAATTCGCGATAGGCGCCGCAGTCCTTGTGGTCGATGACGATCACCTTGCGGGTGTGGTGCAGCTGGATCGCGACGTCCACGTGCTGGAAGAAGGTCCGGCCCCAGTCCGGGCGCTTGTCGGTGAGCGCGCCCAGCGACGCGCCCGCCAGGACCACATGGTCGTAGCCGTCCTTCAGGCCGCGGCCGTCCATATAGGCCGCGAGCTCGTCCATCAGCCGGTAGTCCATGCAGCTGAGCAGCAGCACGTCGACGTGGCCGGCCGCCAGGGCCGCAAACGGCGGCAGGCTGGTCAGCAGCGCCGCGCCGCCGCCGAGCGCAATGGCGCGCAGGGCGCTTCGCCGCGACGGAGTCCGGACATGGAAATGGGAAGTGTGAGCCCACGACATGGTCGCCCTCCTGGCCGTGATCGCGCGGGCATCTTGCGCACAGGCTTGGCTGGACGCCAGACTGTCCCTCGCAGGGCGCGGCCACCATCGGGTCGGCGCCTGAGGGGGATCGCATGACTCGCATCTGGCTCCGCTGCGCCATGGCCCTGGCGCTGACCCTTCCCGCCGGCGCGGCCCTGGCCCAGGCGCCGAAGCCCGGGGTGAAGGGCTATGAGGTCGAATGGGTCTACCGGGTGAAGTACGGCCACATCGACGAGTGGTGGGATATCTTCCGCAAGTACCAGGTCGCCCTGCTCGATCGCGAGCAGCAGCTCGGCTACGTCCTGAGCTACCGGATCTATCACCCGCAGCTGCACACCGACGAGAACGGCCGCTGGGACTACCGGGTCGAGATCGTCTACCGCGACTTCGAAGGCTCCCTGCACGAGGATGAGCTCACCGACCAGATGTTCCCCGACAAGGCCACGCTGAAGCGGGAGGAGAACCGCCGCTGGGAGATGACCGAGAACCACTGGGACCTGCCGATCTACCAGGTCGACACCACCAAGCCGCGTTAGCCGTGCTCCAGATTGCGCGGGCAATGGCTCGGGCCTAAGTCTCGGGCCATGCACCAGTCGTTCGACGAACACGCCGATCCGTCGTTTGGGCCCAAGCACCTGCCCCTGATCCGCAAGGCCATGGCCGAGCAGGGGCTCGACGGATTCATCGTCCCGCACGAGGACGAGCACCAGAACGAGTACTTGCCCGAGGCCAACGACCGCCTGGCGTGGGCGACGGGCTTCACCGGCTCGGCCGGGGCGGCGGTGATCCTCAAGGACAAGGCCGCGGTCTTCGTCGACGGCCGCTACGCCCTGCAGGTGCGCGATCAGGTCGATGCGGGACTGTTCGAGATCCGCGACATCATCGAGTGCGCGCCGCCGGCTTGGCTGGAGACCGCCGCGGCCCGGGGCCAGGTGATCGGCTTCGATCCCAAGCTGCACAGCCCCGACGCCCTGGACCGGCTGAAGGCGGCGGCGGCCAAGGCCGGGGCCGAGCTGAAGCCCGTGTCGCCCAATCCGCTCGACCTCGCCTGGGGAGCCGATCGGCCGGCCCAGCCCAAGGCGCGGGTCGTGCCCCATCCCCTGAAGTACGCCGGAGAGGACTCCGCCTCGAAGCGCGCCCGGGTCGGCCAGAGTCTGTCGGAAGCGACCGCGGATGCGGCGGTGATCACCTCGCCGGCCTCCGTCGCCTGGCTGTTCAACATCCGTGGGGGCGACGTGATCCGTTCGCCCCTGCCGATCGGCCAGGCCATCCTCAACGCCGATGGAACGGCGCGGCTGTTCCTGCATCCCGACAAGGTCACGCCCGACCTCGTGGCCTGGCTCGGCAACCAGGTCAGCCTGGATCGTCCGGAGGCGCTCGAAGAGGCGCTGAGCGAGCTGAAGGGCAAGCGC
>CAZTMF010000033.1:0-13769 GCA_964614675.1 uncultured Caulobacteraceae bacterium
GGCGAGGTGCTGGGATGCCCGGAGGGCCGAAGCGCCGAGGGGGAATGGATCGACTTCGATCTCTTCGGCCACCAGATCGTCGCCCACAAGGTTGAGGGCGGGCCGCGGCGCATCGCGGGCGAGAACGCCGTGGACGGCCACGCGGTGCCGGTGCCGCACTTCGGCGTGGTGCTCGACCTGGAGCGCTGGAAGGCCCTGGCGGACAGGCTGAAGCGCGCCGACGTGCGCTTCGTGATCGAGCCCTATGTCCGCTTCGAGGGGGAGGTCGGCGAGCAGGCGACCATGTTCTTCCTGGACCCCGCCGGCAACGCGCTGGAGTTCAAGGCCTTCGCCGACTTCGGCCGGCTGTTCGCCAAGTAGCTTCTACCGCTCGGGCAGCACCAGCGCCGGATCGACGGGGGTGGCCTTGTCCTTGGGCGAAGGGGCGTAGCGGATCTCGAAATGCAGCTGCGGACGGTCGACCGAGCCGCTCTGGCCGACGGCGCCGATCTGCTGGCCCTGGACCACCTGGTCGCGGTTCTTGACCAGGATCCGGCTCATATGGGCGTAGGCCGTCACCCAGCCGCCAGGATGCTTGATCAGCACGAGGTTGCCGTAGCTGGGCACCTGGTCGCCGGCATAGACCACCTCGCCGTCGGCGGCCGCGCGCACGGCGTCGCCGGTGCTGGCGGTGATGTTGAGGCCGTCGTTGCGCTGGCCGTCCGCCTTGGGGCCGAAGCCCTGGATTACCGGCCCGCTGGCCGGCCAGATGAACTTGCCGCGCCCGGCCGTCGCCACGTCCGACGCCGAGGGCGCGGGCGAGCTCTGGATGATCGGGCGGCCGGCCGCCGGCGGCGCGACCGGCTGGTAGGCCTGGGGCCGGGACGGCGTGAGCTCGAAGTCCTGGCTCGAAGAGGCCGGCGGCGCCGAGGATTGGGCCGGCGGGGGCGTGTAGGACGGCGCGGGCCGCGCGTAGGGGCGCTCGGCCGGCAGGGGCAGCGTCGGGACGAGCACGGGCCGGCCGGCTGGGCGGCGCGCGGGGGCAGGCGCCTCTTCCTCGATCGGGGCCAGGGTCTCGTGGGCGTCGTTGGGCAGGTAGAGCTTCTGGCCGGAGCGGATGTGGCGCCCTTCGAGCGAGTTGAAGGCCGTCAGGTCGGAGGCCTCCAGGCCGAACTTGCGGCCGACCGAGTAGAGGGTGTCGCCGCTCCTGACCACGTAGTAGCGCCGCTCAGGCAGCTTCAACACCTCGCCGCGCTTCACATGGTAGGGCTTCTTCAGATGGTTCAGCCGGGCGAGGGCGGAGACCGAGAGGCCGGTCTCGCGGGAGATGGACTCCAACGTGTCGTGGCGTCCGACCTTGACCGAGCCGCCTTCCACACGGATCTCGCTCGGCGCCGTGCGGCCATGGCGGCCGCGCCTCGGCGCCTCGGCGACCACCGCTTCGCCGCGATGGCGGCCATGGCGGGCGCGAGACTCCACGGCCGCGGTCTCGTGCCGGCCATGACGGCCGCGCGTGCGACTGGTCTCCTCGGCGGCGGCGTGACGGCTCTTGCGGCCGTGGGCGGGCGCCTCCTCGGTCTTCTCGATCCTCAGGCCATGGCGCGTGCGCCGGCTGTGGCTCTCGGAAGCCGAGTTCGCGCTCTTGCCCTTCGCCTTGGTCGTGGCGGTCTTGCCGCGGCGCTTGGACGCCTTGTCGGTGGTTTCCGCCGTCTTGGCGTGGTGGGTCGCGACCAGCTCGAGCCGGCCGCCATAGGGCGCCGCCCAGGCATCCGCCGCGAACACGCAGAGCGCGGCAGCCGCCGCCGTCGTCCAAAATCGCCTCATCGCCGCTCCGCTCGCCTCGTGCGGGAATCGCCGGACTTTGGCGAGCCCGACCGCTTCCGCCAACCTCAAAGTTCGCGCGCCGTCCCATCGAGCAGGGGAACGAACCGCACGTCGCATAGCGTTTCCGCCTTGAAGGACCCTTTGCCGTCGCCGGTATAGCGCTTCAGGCTCTGGACTGGCCCCTTGCCGACCGGCGCGACCAATACCCCCGACGGCTTCAGCTGCGCCAGCAGAGTCTTGGGCTCCTCCGGCGCCGCCGCCGTGACCAGAATGCGGTCGAACGGCGCCTGCTCGCGCCAGCCCTCGCCGCCGTCGCCGAAACGGGTGATCACATTCAGGAGGCCCAGGGTCTTGAACCGGTCCTCCGCCTCCTTCAGCAGCGTCCGATACCGCTCCACCGTGTAGACCAGCCGGGCGATGCGGGCGAGGATCGTGGTCTGGTAGCCCGAGCCGGTGCCGATCTCGAGCACGCGCGAGCGCGGCTCCAGCTTCAGCGACTGGGTCATCAGGCCTACGATATAAGGCTGGCTGATGGTCTGGCCGCAGGCGATCGGCAGGGCCGAGTCCTCCCAGGCGCGCTCGCTGAACAGCTCCGGCGTGAACATCTCCCGTGGGGTCCGTTCGATGGCGTCCAGCACCTTGGGATCGGTGACGCCCTGGGATCTCAGCGCCAGGACCAGCCGGGCCTTGCGGGTCTCGATCGGGTCCTGTTCGCGCTTGGCCATGGGCTAGCGAACCGGCTCGATGTGCGTGACGCCGCGCATGTAGCCGTGCAGGGCCTGGGGGATGGCGATGCGGCCGTTCTCGTCCTGGTAGTTCTCCAGGACGGCCACCAGGGTGCGCCCGACGGCCAGGCCCGAGCCGTTCAGGGTGTGGACGAAGCGCGCGCCTTTGCCGCCGGCTGTCTTGCAGCGGGCGTCCATCCGCCGGGCCTGGAAGTCGCCGCAGTTGGAGCAGGACGAGATCTCGCGGTAGCGGCCCTGGGAGGGCAGCCAGACCTCCAGGTCGTATGTCTTGCGCGCCGAGAAGCCCATGTCGCCCGAGCACAGCAGCATGGTGCGGAACGGCAGCTCCAGGCGCTTCAGCACCGCCTCGGCGCATTCGACCATGCGCTGGTGTTCGTCGCCCGACTGTTCGGGCGTGGTGATGGAGACCAGCTCGACCTTGTAGAACTGGTGCTGGCGGATCATGCCGCGTGTGTCCTTGCCCGACGCGCCGGCCTCGGAGCGGAAGCAGGGCGTCAGGGCCGTGACCCGCAGCGGCAGCGCCTCCTCGGTAGTGATCTCCTCGCGCACAAGGTTGCAGAGGGGCACCTCGGAGGTGGAGATCAGCCAGCGGTCGTCTGTGGTGCGGAACAGGTCCTCGGCGAACTTGGGCAGCTGGCCGGCCCCGAACACCGCCTCGTCGCGCACCAGCAGGGGCGGGGAGATCTCGGTGTAGCCGTGCTCGCCGGTCTGCAGATCCAGCATGAACTGGCCGATGGCCCGTTCCAGCCGGGCGAGCTGGCCCTTCAGGGCGACGAACCGCGCGCCCGACATCTTGGCAGCCGCCTCGAAGTCCATCAGGCCCAGGCCTTCGCCGAGGTCCACGTGGTCCTTGGGATTGTCGATGGCGAAGGGGGTTCCCCAGCGCCGCTGCTCGACGTTGTGCTCCTCGTCGGGGCCTTGGGGCACGTCGTCAGCCGCGATGTTCGGCAGGGCCTCCAGCGTTCGCCTAAGCTCGGAACCGGTCTTGCCCTCGGCCTCGAAGCGCTCCGCGATCTGGTCCTTGAGCTGTTCGACCTCGGCCATCAGGCGCTGGGCCTCGTCCTCGTCCTTGCGGCCCTTGGCCTGGCCGATCAGCTTGGAGAGCTCGTTGCGCCGCGCCTGGGCATCCTGCAGGCCGGTCTGGGTGGCTCTGAGGGCCGCATCCAGGGTCAGGAGCCTGCCCACCACGTCGGCCGAACCCGCGACGCCACGGGCCGACCATCCACGGACATAGCGTTCCGGGTCGTCGCGGATGGCCCTGATGTCGTGCATGCCTTGGTCCAGGAAGGGCGGGCGGGAGCGACCCGTTTAAGGCGCGTCGGCAGGGGAGCCAAGGGCGCGTTGACCCATGCCGACGCGTTGTCGGCCGCGAGGCCGTTACCAGCGCGCGCGCAGGCCGATCAGGAACGATCGCGGTGCAGCGGGCGTGATGGTGCGGGGATCTGGGTCCGTCGGCAGGGGCGAGGGCGACAGGTTGTTGAGCGCGTCGGTCTCGAAATAGGTCCCATAGGTCGCGTAGTCGCGGCCCAGCAGGTTGTCGATCCGGCCATAGAGTTCAAGGTGTGGGCCGATCCGATAGGAGGCGCGGGCGCTCGCCGTCCAATAGGAGGGCAGGCGCGCATCCTGGTTGGCTTCGTCGCCGACCAGGAACTGGCTACTCACGGCCAGGAGGTCGGCCCCGAGGGTCAGGGCCGCCGTTGGCTCCAACTCCAGGCCCGCCTTGAAGCGGTTCGCGGGCACGCCGCCGATGTGGTCGCCCGGGACGACCTGGATATCGCCGTCCCCATCGGCGAAGGGGCTATTGGGCGAGGGGAGGTCGCCGGCGAAGCGATAGGTCGCCTCGATGTGGCTGTAGGACGCGTAGGCGAGCCACCGTTCGGCGTGGAATTCGGCCGAGGCCTCCACGCCCCGCCGCCGGGTCTTAGGCACGTTGGCGTAGGAGCCGCGGCCCTGGATGGCGCTGGCCAGGGCGACGATGTCGTTCTCGTTGTCGGTCTGGAAGACGCCGAGCCGCCATTTCAGCCGCCCCGCACCCAGGCTGGGCGCGCCCCTCAGGCCGGCTTCCCAGCTCTTGGCCACGACCTGCTTCAGCGGCGGGTCGGCGACAAGCGCATTCTCCAGGAGGCAGGGCCGCAAGGGGTCGCTGCAGGCGAGCTCGAGCGGGGTCGGGGTCCGGTTCGCTTGCGAATATCCGCCGTAGAGCGTCAGGGCGGGAGAGACGCGGTAGGCTAGGCCCGCGGCCGGGTCGAAGCGGCTAAAGGCGTGATGGCCCGTCAGGTCGGGACTGATCCCGGTTAGGTCTGTCATGCCGATCCTGGCCACGTTCAGCCGGCCGCTGAGCGTCGCGGAGAGCCGCCGGGTCAGGTCGAAGGTGTCCATCGCGTAGAGCCCGTAATAGGTCGTGGTCGCGCTTAGCTCGACGGGGCTGTAGGCGATGGCGCCGGCCGTGTGGATGATCTCGCCCGAACCGGGGATGGCGGGATCCGGCCCCACGAAGAGATCCGGATTGATCAGTCCCAGGGTGCTGTCGGCGGAAAATCGGATGTCGCCGTGATCGAGGCTCGCCCCGAGGGCGAAGACATTGTCATGGCCCGCCAGCTGTCCGTTGTCGGCGATCTGGAGCGAGCCGCCCCAGCCCAGGGAATCGATCCGGGTGCGGTCGAGCGTGCCATAGGGGATCCCGTCGCAGGGTCTGGTCTGGCCGGGAGCCAGCGGCGGGCAGCCGACCGGCGTCCCCGACGGGCCGAGCACCTGGAAGGCCGCGGCCGGCGGCCGGATCGCGGTCGGGAAACCGTCGTCCTCGACGCAGAGCGTGGCGTACAGCGGACTGGCCGGGTTGCGGCTGCAGCCCTCGAAGTTGCCGTCGTTGCCGTCGAGGTGGTGCTGGTTGAACTTGCGGACATAGCCCAGGGCCTGCACCGACCAATGGTCCGAGAGATCGACCTTGCCGGTCAGGGCGCCCAGGCCCTCGTGGTTCCCGGTGGTCTGGGGCCAGGTGTAGACGGCCCGGCGGTCCTGGCTCAGCAGGTCCACGGGGGTCGGCCCCACCACCCCGAAGCTGTTGGCGGCGCCGGCCAGCATGAGGTGCACGTCCGCCGTCCCTTGGGTCCAGCCGATATCCGCATAGCCTCGCGCGACGCTCGAGGGGGAGTGAAGCCGCCAGCCGTCCTCGTGGCCGCCGTCGACTGCGGCGTAGACCGACCAGGGACCGCTGGAGCCGCCGAACTCGGCCGAGCCGTGGACGCGTCCGAACGAGCCGCCCTCGATCTCGCCGCTCGTCCCGGGCGAGTCCCGTCCGGTCTTCATGGTCAGGGTGACCGCGCCGCCGAGGGCGTTGAGCCCGAAGGCGGGATTGCCGGTGAAGAGGTTGGCGCGGGCGATCGCGGTCTCGGGCACCAGGTCCCAGTTGACGGTGTCGCCGAAAGCCTCGTTCAGCCGCACCCCGCCCATGTAGACGGCGATCCCCTCGGGCGTGCCCTGCAGGGGCGACGCCTGGAAGCCGCGGAAGTCGAAGCTTTCGGTGAAGCCGTTGCCCTGGGTGTCGGCCAGGCTGACGCCGGCGATGCGCCGTTGCAGGGCGTCGGTGGTGGAGAGCGAGCCGGAGCGGGCGAAGTCCCGGGACGACAGGCTCTCGACCGTCACGGGCAGCTTGTCGGGATCGACCTTGACGCCGGGCAGGGGCGTCGGCGCCACCACCACCACTTCCGCGACGGAAGCGTTCTGGGCGAACGCGGGCGCGCAGGGGTCCGCGAGGGCCAGGCCGGCGGCCAGCCATGCCGCGCCCATGTTTGCGGCTGAGGATTCCACTGGAACCTAGTTGGCCGCCACGGCGTCCTGGGCGTCCGCGCGGCGGCGGCGTGCTTCGATCAGACGCACGCACCAGATCGAGGCCTCGTAGAGCCCGTAGATCGGGATCGCGAGGAGGAAGGGGCTGACCATGTCCGGCGGGGTCACCAGGGCGGCGACCACGATGATGCCGACGAAGGCGTAGCGGCGGCCGCTGCTGAGGGTCCTGGCCTGGATCAGCTCTGCCATGCCCGCCAGGGTCACGATCACCGGCAACTGGAAACAGAGGCCGAAGGCGAGCAGCAGCTTCATCACCAGGTCCAGATACTCCGACACCTTGGGAATGAGCTGCAGCTGGACGTGGGCGGTCTCGATCTGCTGGCTCAGCGAGAACCACAGCACGAACGGCAGCATGATGAAGTAGACGAGGCTCGCGCCCATGACGAAGAGCACCGGCGAAGCCAGCAGGAAAGGCAGGAAGGCCTTGCGCTCGCGCCGATAGAGGCCGGGCGCCACGAACCGGTAGAGCTGCCAGGCCAGGATCGGGAAGGTCAGGACCACCGCCCCGAACATCGAGAGCTTCATCTTGGTGAAGAAGAACTCCAGCGGCGCGGTGAACTGCATCTTCAGCGGGCTCACCGCCGCCTTGACCTGATGCAGGCCGGTGACCGTCATCACCAGGTCGAACGGGCCGTTCTGGTGATGAAGCTTCTGCTCGGCGCGCAGGGCGTCGGCCAGGATGAACGGGCGCAGCAGGAGTTCGTACAGCTGCTCGGAGAAGACGAAGCAGACGATGAACCCGACGGCGAGGGCGAAGGCGCAGATGATCAGCCGGCTGCGCAGCTCGATCAGGTGGTCCATCAGCGGCGCGCGGGAGGCCTCGATCTCGGCCTCGTCGTCGGGCATGCTCACGACCCTGTCTCCGCCGGCGGCGTGCCGTCGGGCGCGGACTCGGGCTTCGCCTTGGGCTTGGCCTTGCGCCTGGGTTTCGGCTTGGGCGCGGCCTCGGGCTCGGGCGGCGGCTCCTCGGAGAGCAGCTCGCCGAGCGGGCCGACATGCGGCTGGGGCGTCTCGTGAGGATTGAACATCCCCGCCTCGAGCTCGGATTTGATGTCGGTCAGGCCGACCGACTGCATGGCGGCGTGGGCGGGCTGCTGGGCGGCCGCCCGCATGGCCTCCACTTCCTTGCGCAGCTCCTCGAGCTCCGACTGGCGGGCGAGTTCATCGAAGCTGGCGCGGAACTCCGCCGCCATGCCGCGCATGTGCGCCAGGAACTTGCCGAGCTTGCGCATCAGGATCGGCAGGTCCTTGGGACCCACCACGATCAGGGCGATGGCGGCGATGACCAATAGCTCGGGTACGCCGACTTCGGGCAGCATCGGCTAGGACCTAGAGCGGAAGATCAGCGACGGATTTCGTCCTTCTCGGGCTCGCGATGCGGGATCGCGCCCGTCGGCTGCTGGTGCTCGTCCTCGCCCTTGAGGCCGTCCTTGAAGGCGCGGATGCCCTTGGCGGCGTCTCCCATGATCCCCGAGAGCTTGCCGCGGCCCCCGAACAGGACGGCGACGACCACCACGATGATCAGGATGTGCCAGATGCTGAGGCCCATGGGCAGCAAGGGAGAAGCTCCTGTATCGCTGACCGCGCCCCCGGCGGCCTTCAAGGGACATATAGGCGATCGCGCCGCGCCGCGCCAACCGCTGCGACGAGGCGTCTCTACCTCTCCGCTTCGCCCAGGTAGTCCTGGTGGAACTCCGGAGAGTCTTCCGGACCCAGCGGATCCTCGTCTTCGGCGGCGCGGGAGGGGTCGGGCAGGGCGAAATCGGGCGGCAGATCCAGGTCGAGCAGGCCCGCGGCCTTCATCTCCTGGGCGCCCGGCAGGTCGGCCAGATTGGCCAGGCCGTAGTGCTCGAGGAACCGGTCGGTGGTGCCGTAGGTGATCGGACGGCCAGGCGCCCGGCGGCGGCCCCGCATGCGCACGAGTCCGAGCTCGAAGAGCACGTCGAGCGTGCCCCTGGAGACCTGAACGCCGCGGACCATCTCGATGTCCGCCCGCGTCACCGGCTGGTGATAGGCGATGATGGCCAGGGTTTCGAGCGCGGCCTTGGAGAGCCGCCGCGCTTCGGTGCGCTCCTCGGTCATCAGGGGTTCGAGGTCTACGGCGGTCTGGAAACGCCAGCGCCCCGCCACCTCGGCCAGTTCGACCCCGCGCCCGGCAAAGGTCCGCTGGAGTCCGGCGAGGGCCTCGGCGACATCGACGCCTTCGGGCAGCCGGCGGACCAGGTCCTCCTGGCTGAGCGGGCCGGCGGCGGCGAAGAGCAGCGCCTCGACCATTCGCTCGGCGGCGGTGGGATCGCTCACGCCGCCTCCTTGCGCGTCCTGGCGCGCAGATAGACTTCGGCGAAGGCCTCCAGCTGACGCGCCTCGAGCATGCCTTCCTTCACCAGGTCCAGGCTCGCCGAGAGGGTGGAGGCCAGGTACGACGCCCGGCTGGGTCCTTCGCCGCCGTGGCGGAAGGGAGCGATGCCGGCCAGCGGCGTCCAGCTTTTCAGCTCGGCCATCAGGCCA
Organism: uncultured Caulobacteraceae bacterium; assembly: GCA_964614675.1. Lineage (GTDB taxonomy): Bacteria > Pseudomonadota > Alphaproteobacteria > Caulobacterales > Caulobacteraceae > JANWHQ01. The sequence continues at coordinate 8,904 of CAZTMF010000033.1, forward strand.
TGGATCCGCTCCCGCGCGTCGTCGATGGCGTAGGCCCGAGGCTTCTGCGGCTGGTAGCGCCGGGCGACCGCCCGCTTGGCCTGTCCGGCGTAGGCCTGCATCAGCTGATAGAGGTCCCCTTCGATCTGCATGGAGGGAATCACCCGCACCGCTTCCGGATCGCCGCGTCCGAAGACGTCGCGGCCGAGCTGCGGTCTTTGGCCGAGGGCGTCGACGGCCTGGCGCATGGCGTCGAGCTTGGCGATGCGGAAGGCCAGCGCGGCGGCCATGTCGGCGGCGGCCGGCTCTTCCGACGACGTCTCGGGCTTGGGCAGCAACAGCCGCGACTTCAGATAGGCCAGCCAGGCGGCCATCACGAGATAGTCGGCCGCCAGGGTGAAATCGCGCCGCCGGGCGTGCTGGATGAAGACCAGGTACTGGTCGGCGAGCTGGAGCACCGACAGCTTCAGCAGGTCGACCTTCTGCTTCCTCGCCAGGGCGAGGAGCACGTGCAGGGGGCCTTCGTAGCCGTCGATATCGACGATCAGGGCCTCGCCGTCGTCGGCCGCCGCCTCGGCGGAAGCGAAGTCGAAGCTCTCGTGGCCGGCGTTGCTCATGCGGCCAGCTTTCCACCGAGCCCGAGTTCGTCGAGCCGCGCCTGGGCCGCCGCGGCGTCGAACGGGCGGGTCCCCCGGGCGGCGGCCCTGGCGTCAGCGGCGCGCTCGGCCGCGCGGCCATGCAGTTCGCCGGACGCCTCGGCGACCTGGGTGATCTCGCCCATCAGGTCGCGCACGGGCTCGCCGACCAGGGCGCCGTTGCCGTAGAGGGCCACGTCGCATCCGGCCCCGATGGCGCGGCGCGTCCGTTCGGCATGATCGCCGCCCAGGGCCTTCATCGACAGGTCGTCGGTCATCAGGAGCCCATCGAAGCCGATCCAGCCGCGGATGATGGTCTGGATGACATGGCTGGAGTGAGTCGTGCAGGTCTCCGGATCGGCCTCGGTGAAGGTGATGTGGCCGGTCATGCCCATGGGCGCGTCGGCCAGAGCCCGGAACGGCTCGAAATCGGTGGCCTCGAGCACCGGCAGGGGGGTCGAGACCCGCGGCGTCTCGAGGTGGCTGTCTGCAGTGGCGCGGCCATGGCCGGGCATATGTTTGATCACCGGCGCCACGCCGCCGGCCAGCATGCCGTCGAGCGCCGAGCGTCCCAGGGCGGCGACCGTGGGGGCGTCCTCCGCGAAGGCGCGATCGCCGATCACCGCATGGGTCTCCGGATGGCGCAGGTCCAGGCAGGGGACGCAGTCGGCGTCGACGCCCGCGGCGGACAGCTCCCACGCCATCAGCCGGTGGCTCAGGAACACCGCCTCTAGCCCCGCCTGGGGGTCGCGCCGATAGAGCTCGCCGAAGCGGGCGGCGGGGGGCCGCAGGCGGGCCAGCGGCGGCTTCAACCGCTGCACGCGGCCGCCTTCCTGGTCGGTGAAAACGAGGGCCGCTTCGTCGCCCACGGCATCGCGCAGCTCGTCGGTCAGGGCGCGGACCTGGTCCAGGCTCCCCACGTTTCGGCCGAAAAGGATGAAGCCCCAGGGCCGGACGTCGCGGAAGAAGGCCCGCTCCTCGGCCGTGAGCCGCTGCCCCTGACAGCCGAGGATGCAGGCCCTCATGCTTTGCTATTTCACCAGGCAGCTGTGGTTCTGGGCTTTCAGCTCGGCGCAGAACGCCTGGGCCTCGGCCTTGGTGGCGAAGCCGCCGATGTAGCCTCGGTAGAGGGTCTGGCCGTCCTTCACCACCGGCTCCACGCTCTTGGTGCGGCCCACCATGGCGCCGGGCGCCAGCTTGGCGACATCGTTCCAGCCTTTGTCGGCGAGGGCAGGTGAGGAGAAGGCTCCGATCTGAACCAGCCTGCCGGAGCCCGGAGCGGCCGCAGTCTCCGCCGTCGCCTGGGCCGCGGCCTGCGGGGCCGCGGCGGCCGCTTCAGGTGTCGCGGCTGGGGCGGAAGTGACCGGCCCCGGCGCGCCCGGCGCGGTCGGGCCCTTCAGGCCATGGCTGGCGGTCACGCCCTCGCCTGGCGCGGACCTCGGCTGGGGTTGCTCGGGCGGCGGGGCGAAGCTGGGCGAGGCGGAGGCGACCGGCGCCTCCTCGGCCTTGTAGATCGAGAGACCGGCGGAATCGTCGGTGGGCTGGGCCGAGGCGGGCGCGGCCTGCTTGATGTCGCCAAGGGGCTGGCCGACCACGGGCGGTTCGCCGGCGTGGCGTACGCCCGAGCGGTAGTAGATGAAGATGCCCACGACCAGCACGAACAGGATCAGGGCGCTGATGATAAGGGTGGTCGGCGCCCGGCCGCTCTGGCGCCCACCCTGGCTGCGGGGATCGAAGGCGAGGGGGGCCTCTCCCGAAGGCGCATAGGCGCCGCGATCGCGGTCGTAGTCGGTCATGCAAGGCTCCGAGGCGGCGCGCGCGAATCAGGCGCAGCCGCGGGTTGAGACTAGCGGAGGGGACCGGGGCGCCGAAGCTTCAGCACGCGCGTCTTGGTCTCAGCTCCAGATATCGAGATTGAACAGCTTGCGATGCTCCTCGATGGCGTAGCGGTCGGTCATGCCGGCGATATAGTCGCAGACGACGCGCGCCCGTCCGGCTTCTCCGTCCTGGGCGGCCTTGGCTTCGGCCCGCTGCAGCCACTCATCCGGCAGCACATCGGGCTCCCTCATGAACAGCCCGAAAAGTTCGGCCAGAATGCGACGCGCCTGGCTGCGCGTCCGATTGACGCGGAAGTGCCGGTACATCCGCGAATGCAGAAAACGGCGGAGCTCGGTGAGGTCCCGGTCCATCGAAGCGGAGAAGGCGACCAGCGGCTGGCGCGCGGAGCGGACCTGCTCGGCGCTGGCGAGGCCGAGGTCGAGCGCGCGGCGTCGCGTCTCGGCCAGCACATCGTCGACCATGGCGCCGATCATCCGCCGCACCGCTTCCAGCCTCAGGAGCCGGTCGTCGATGTCGGGATAGGCCCGCCGGGCGCTCGCCAGATTGGGTCCGATCAGCGGCACGTCGGCGATGTCCGCCAGGGTGAACAGGCCCGCCTGGAGTCCGTCGTCCACGTCGTGGTTGTTGTAGGCGATGTCGTCGGCCAGGGCGGCGACCTGGGCCTCGGCCGAGGCGAAGGTGTCGAACCTCAGGTCGAAGTCGGCCGCGTAGTCCGCAATCGCCCGGAAGGCCGGTTCGTCCAGGCGATGGGCGACGGGGCCGTTGTGCTTGACCACGCCCTCCAGGGTCTCCCAGGTCAGGTTCAGCCCCTCGAAGGCAGGGTACCTGCGCTCCAGGCGGGTGATCACGCGGAAGGTCTGGACGTTGTGGTCGAAGCCACCGAAGGCCCCCATGCGGGCCTGGAGCTCGTCCTCGCCGGCGTGGGCGAAGGGCGGATGGCCGAGATCGTGCGCCAGGGCCACGGTCTCGGCGAGGTCGTCGTCCAGCCCCAGCGCCCGGGCGATGGAACGGGCGATCTGGGCCACCTCCAGCGAATGGGTCAGCCGGGTGCGGAAATGGTCGCCCTCGTGGGCGACGAAGACCTGGGTCTTCTCCTTCAGCCTTCGGAAGGCCGAGGCGTGGATGATCCTGTCGCGGTCGCGCGCGAAGGGCGTGCGGGTGCGGCTGGGCGGCTCGGGGTGTTTTCGCCCACGCGATGCCTCGGGGTTCTCGGCGTAGGGGGCGCGGGCGGACGGGCTCGCCAAGCGGTCAGCCTCTTTCGCTTAAGGGATCAGGACCGCATATAGGACTACAATGCCAGTCGCTACGCTTCCATGACCGATCCAGAGATCACCCTGTCCGAGGCCGCGGCGCGGCGGATCAACGACCTGGCCCAGAACGAGGGCCGGCCGCTGATGCTGCGCGTCGCCGTCTCGGCGGGCGGCTGCTCGGGCTTCCAGTACGAGTTCGACCTCGTGCCGGAGTTCGAGTCAGAGGATCTGGTGCTCGAGCGCGACGGCGCCCGGGCGGTGGTCGATCAAGTGTCGATGCTCCTGCTCAAGGGCTCGGAGATCGACTTCGTAGACGAGCTGGTGGGCGCGCAGTTCCGCGTGCGCAATCCCAACGCCAAGTCGAGCTGCGGCTGCGGGGTCAGTTTCTCTCTCTGAACCCGGCTGCCGCGACCGGGTCGATCAGCCCGGGAGGTCCGCCGTGCCGACGCCGAGATCGTAATAGGCGTCCTGCACCGTCGGCGCGCCAACCTCGTTCACCGCATGGTTCACCGCCCGCCGCACGCAGCGCTGATAGTCGGCGGTGTCGGTGAGGTCGCGGATGCTGGACGAGGGCGAACACACCTGCGTGGCCGCGCTGCGGATGCGCATGAGCAGCGTGTAGCCACCCTGCGGCGAGTTCAGGTCGAGGTCGTCGAAATAGACCGGCGTGCTCTTGATCTCCCGCCCGCCCGCGGTGGTCCCCGGCGCGATGACGACCACTTCGCCCACCGAAGGGGCGTAGCTGTCGTCGGGGCCGTAGGTCTGGGCGGTGGCGGCGCCGGCGGCCGCGAGGCTGGCGGTCGCGGCCAGGATGGAAAGCGTCTTGGCAATCATGGCTCTCATTCCTCCAAGGGCCGCCGGCGCGGTTGGGGAGTGGCCGGCGGGGCGGGTCGGATGGAGCGGCCGGCGGGGCGCGATATCGTTCCTCGCCGCCCACACCGGTGATCAGAATGAGACAGAACGCCGTTGGTTGCGTGCGCCGGCGACGGAACGGCGGCTCAGGCGGTGGGCAGGAAGCTTACGCTGGCCGCCGCGGCGAGCACCCAGACGACCGGCGCGGACATGAAAAGCCAGGCCAGGGTCCGCAGGCGCCTGGCGTAGGCCACCCAGGCCCCATAGGGCGCGGCGATGCACACCGCCCAGAAGCTGACGATCAGCAGGAA
>CAZTMF010000034.1:0-13767 GCA_964614675.1 uncultured Caulobacteraceae bacterium
CTCGACCTCGCAGGGCCCAAGCCGCGCCAGTTCGCGCAGCAGCAGGCCCGCCTCGTTGCCGCGGGCGTAGAGGTCGCCGCGGGGCCTGAAACGGATCCGCCACGCCCCTGGTGCCTTGGGTTCGGTCGCCGCCACCGGCTGGAAGTCGAAGTCCCCGGAATCGTCCTCGCCGCCCTCGTCCCCGTCGCCGCCGCAAAGGCCGCGCAAGGCGTCGCCCAGGCTCTGGGCCAGGGCCTCGTCCACCGCCGAGCCGTCGCGGCCGGCGCGGACCAGGTCGGCCAGCACGTCGGCGGCGCGCAGCATCACCTTCAAGGTCTCGGGGTCCGGCGCGAGCCGGCCCGAGCGCATCTCGTCAAGCGCCGTCTCGAAGACGTGGGCGAAGCGGATCAGGTCCTCCAGGCCGAAGGCGCCCGCTCCACCCTTGATCGAATGGACGGCCCGGAAGACGGCGTTGATGGTCTCGCCGTCCGTGTCGCCGCCTTCCATGGCCAGGAGGCCCGACTCCAGCTCGGCGAGCTGCTCCTCGCACTCCTGGAAGAAGGTGACCTTGATTTCAGCTAGGGGATCCACGGCCATGTTCTCGCGCGTCGGATCAGGCCGCGACGCGACGGATCGCGCCGACCAGCTGATCGGGATTGAAGGGTTTGACGATCCAGCCCGTGGCGCCGGCCATGCGGGCGCGGGTCTTCTTCTCCGCGTCGCTTTCGGTGGTCAGCACCAGGATCGGGACGCCGCGGTAGCGTCCGTCGCCGCGCACTTCCTCGATGAAACCGAAGCCGTCCAGGCGCGGCATGTTGATGTCGGTGACGATCACGTCGGGAGTCCGGGCCTCCTCGGCCAGGACCTCCAACCCGTGCAGGCCGTCCTCGGCCTGGACCACGCGGAAGCCCGCTCCGGTCAGCGCCAGGCGCAGCATCTCGCGCATGGTGCGGGAGTCGTCGACGGTCAGGATGGTCATGCTCATCGGGCGGGCTCCGTTGCAGCGACGCATTCCTCCAGGACGCCGGCGCCCATCTGGACGCAGGCGGCGCGGAACTCGGGCGACGGCTCCAGGATGCGGAAGCCGAGGCCGTCCTCGGACCAGGCGGCGCGGGCCGCCAGCAGGGCCTGGAGACACTGGGCCCCCAGCCGCCGAACCTCCGAGGCGTCCAGGTCCAGGTCGAGGCCGCGAGCGGTCCTCAGGCCCGCCGCCAGACGAGAGGCCTCACGCGAGTCCAGGCTGGCGGGCAGGCTCATGGCGCCGGCCGGCGAGGTCTGATCCGGGTTCATGGATCAGAACTCCGCCCAGTCCTGGTCGGACTGGAGCGCCGCGCCGCCGCGGCCCACGGTCTTCAGCATCGGCTTGGCGGACGACCTGTGAGTCGGCCGCTCGGCCGTCTCGGGCTTGGCCGAAGCGCCCAGGTCGAAGCGCCCGATCAGGGTCACCAGCTCCTCGGCCTCGCCCGCCAGGGTGTGGCTGGCGGCGGTCGACTGCTCGACCATGGCGGCGTTCTGCTGGGTGAGCTGGTCCATCTGGTTGACGGCCGTGTTGACCTGGGCGAGGCCGGTCGCCTGCTCCTGGGCCGAGGCGGCGATCTCGGCGACCACGCCCGTGATCTCGGCGACCTGTTCGACGATGCGCTCCAGCGCCTTGCCGGTCTCGCCGACCAGGCTGACGCCGCGATCCACCTGCTGGGTGGAGGCCGAGATCAGGGTCTTGATCTCCTTGGCCGCCTCGGCCGAGCGCTGGGCCAGGGCCCGCACTTCCGAGGCCACCACCGCGAAGCCCTTGCCAGCGTCGCCGGCGCGGGCCGCCTCGACCCCGGCGTTGAGCGCCAGGAGATTGGTCTGGAAAGCGATCTCGTCGATCACCCCGATGATCTGGCTGATCTGGCGGGCCGAACCTTCGATCTCGCCCATGGCCGACACGGCCTCACGGACCACGTCGCCGGAGCGTTCGGCGTCGGCCTTGGCCGCCGACACCGTTTCGCGGGCCTGGCTGGAGCCTTCGGCGGTCTTGCGGACGGTGGCGGTGATCTGGTCGAGCGCCGCGGCGGTCTCTTCCAGGTTGGCCGCCTGCTGCTCGGTGCGGCGCGACAGATCGTCGGAGGCCTGGCTGATCTCGCCGGCGCCGGAGCGGATGCCGCCGGCGTTATCGGCGACCACCTGCATGGTCTCCTGCAGGCGCTGCATGGCGCCGTTGAAGTCGGTGCGGAGCTTCTCGTACTCCTCCGAGAACGGCTTCTCGATGCGGAAGGTCAGGGCGCCGGACGCCAGCTTCTCGAGGCCCGTCGCCACGGATTCGACCACCGTCGCCTGCTTGCGGGCGGATTCGGCCCGCTCGGCCTCGGTCTGACGGCGCTCCTCGGCGGTCTGGCCCTCCAGGTTGATCTTGTCGATGGCGGCGGTCTTGAACGACTGCACCGCCTTGGCCATGGCGCCGATCTCGTCCTTCTGGCCGACCGCGGGGACCTCCACGTTGTTGTCGCCGCCCGCGAGGCGATCCATCGCCTCGGTCATGGCCCGGATCGGGCGGCCAATCACCGCCGACAGCATCCAGCCGAGCAGGATCGCCAGGATCATGCTCAGCACGCCGCCGCCGATCAGCGCGACCTTAGCGTTGGCGAAGGCGTCGTTTTCATGGGCGATGTCGGCCTTCAGCCTGGCCTTGATGGGATCGCTCATCTCCTTGAGCACGGCGCGGACCTGGGTGAGGCGGCCGGACGACGCGATCGTCGCCTGGGCCTGAGCGCGCCTCGCCGGGTCCTTCGCGCCCTCGATCTGGGTCTGCTCCTCAAAGCGGAACTTGGAGATCGCGTCCCTCAGCGACTGGACCGCGGCCTTTTCGTCGGCAGACTCTGCGCGCGATGTCTCGTTGCGCATCGCCGCTTCGATCTCGTCGTCGTGCTGCCTGACCAGATCGAGGAAGCTCGCATCAAGGCTGGCGACGTAGCCGCGCACGGAATTCTGCCGCTCGACGAGAGCAGACAGCGTCGTCGTGACGGCGGCGAGATCTCCGTTGTCGTCGTCACAGGCGTCCGACAACTTGTTCGCCTGCATGAAGAACAGCGTGGCGGACACGCTGGAGATCACCACCACGGCGACCACGCCCGCGAACCCGACCGCGAGCTTCTTGGACACGTTCAGATTGTTCAGCCAGTTCACGGCTCTCTCCCGGTTCCGGCGACGGCGGCGGCCCACGCCGCCCCTCGCACTCGTCCCAGGAATTCCCACGTCAGGCTGAAGATTCAGTTAAATGTGGGAATCTGCCGGCCGCAGGACGAGAGCGCCGGCCGCAGGCCGTCTCGCAGCCGTCCTCAGCTCGAGGTGGAGGGCTCCCCAGCCTGGATCATCAACACCCGCGTTGCGCCGGGGCCGGCCGACACCAGGGCATAGGGCGATCGCGCGTCGAAATAGACGCCGTCGCCGGCTTTCAGGCGCAGGGGTGCGTAGAGCTGGCTGTGCAGCACGGCCTCGCCCGACAACACATGGACGTGCGCCTCGCCCGGCGATGTCAGCATCGGGCCGTGGTCGGCCAGGCTGGCGGCGGAAACCTCCAGCACCATCGGGGTGAAGGTCTTGTCCAGCAGCTCGCCGGCGCCCAGCCGGCCGGCGTGGGGCCCGAGTTGGATCTCATCCCCCTCGCCCGCGCGGAACACCGCCCGCCTGCCGGAGACGACCGGCGTCCGGTCGGCCTGCTCGGCCACGATGCCGCTGACGTCGACGTCGAGCGCCCGGCACAGACGGAACAGCTTCTCGTTGTTCAATGCGTTCTGGCCAAGCTCCAGCCGCGAAATCGTGGAGACAGGCAGGCCCGAGGCGGCGCCCAGTTCGGCCAGGGTCAGCCCCTTGGCGAGCCTCAGCTTACGGATGGCGGCGCCGGTGCGTTCTGAAGCTTGTCCTCTCATGGACGCGGCGACCCCTTGCTGGAGACCCGTGACCCTAAGATGATTTGCTTGTCCGGGCAGCGGATTCTGCGACCGGCCGGTCAAGCGAACGCCCGCAGGCGTCGCGCCCGGGTGCCCTCCGTGGCCTCGCGGACCATGGCGACCAGCTCATCCGGTTCGATCGGCTTGGGCGCCATGCCCTGGAAGCCCTGGGCGATCAGCCGCTCGGCGGCCCTCGTGTCGGCGTCGGCGGTGAAGGCCAGGATGGAGGCCGAGCGGTTCAGCCCTTGGCCCTCGCGGATCCGCTTCAAGGCCCCGAGCCCGTCGAGCCCCGGCATCCGCAGGTCCATCAGGATCACGTCGAACGGCCGCTGCCTAGCCATGCTCACGGCCTGTTCGCCGCTCTCGGCCTCCCAGACCTTGGCCCCCGCCATGGTCAGGATGACCTTGGCCAGCAGTCGGTTGGCGGCGTGGTCGTCGACCACCAGCACGTCGGCCATGACGTTCGGCGACGGCGCCTGGTCGGGGGCCGGCGCGACGTCCGGAGCCTTCGTGACCGGCGCGGGGATCTCGAGCCAGAAGCAGCTCCCTTTCCCCGGCCGGCTCTTGACGCCGATCTCCCCGCCCATGGCCTTGACCAGGCCCTTGCAGATGGCGAGGCCCAGTCCGGTCCCGCCGCGGGCGCGACTGAGCGACCCGTCCACCTGCGAGAAGCGCGCGAACAGCCGTCCGACCAGGTCGGGCGCGATCCCTGGTCCGGTGTCGCGGACCTCGATCCTGAGAATGGCCCTGGCGGCGTCGTGAGCCATCCGGAGCTCGACCGCGCCCTGGTCCGTGAATTTGATGGCGTTGCCGATCAGGTTGAGCAGGAGCTGGCCCAGGCGATCCGGATCGACCTCCACCGCCAGGTCCTTTTCGCAGCCGTTCTCGAACTTCAGGTCCAGGGACTTGGACTGGGCCTGCAGATCGAACAGCCCGAGGGTCGACCGACACAGGGGCTCAATTCGCACGGGCTCGGACCGGATGACCACCTTGCCCGCCTCGAGGCTGGAGAAGTCGAGGATGTCATTGACCGTGACCAGCAGCGCCCGGCCGGCGTCGGCGATGCGCTCCACATAGCCGCGGCTCTCCTCGGAGAGGTCCTTCTGCCAGGACGCCAGCCGCGTGAAGCCCAGGATGCTGGTGATCGGGGTGCGAAGCTCATGGCTCATATTGGCCAGGAACTCGCCCTTGACCGCCGCGGCGGCCTCGGCCTTGGCGCGCGCCTCCTCCAGTTCGTCGGCCAGGCGGCGAAAGCCGGCCTCGCTTTCGTGCAGCGCCGTCTGGGACCTCTGCAGTTCGATGTGCTGGGTGGAGATCTCGCGGTTGACCCGCCGCAGTTCGAGCACATCGATCGCCATGGCCGCCAGGCCTTGGATCCGCTCGATCTCGGCGGCCCCGGGGGCGGGCCGCGGGGAGAAATCCACGACGCAAAGCGCGCCGAGGTAGTGGCCGTCCCGACCCTTCAAGGCCGCCCCCATGTAGAAGCGGACTCCCGGCGAATCGACGACCAGAGGATTGGCGGCGAAGCGATCGTCAGCCGAGGCGTCCTCCACGATCAGCATCCCGCCCGAACCCTCCCGGATGGCGTGGTCGCAGAACGACCAGGCGCGGTCGGTCGAGGCCAGATCCACGCCCTGGCGGGACTTGCACCACTGGCGGTCGCGGTCGATCAGCGACATCAGGGCGATCGGCGTCGCGAAGACATCACGGGCCAGCCGGGTGATGCGATCCAGGGCTTCGTCCGGCGTGAGCAGGTCGATCCCGTAGCTCTCCAGCGACTTGAGCCGGGCCATCTCGGTCTTGTTCATCACCCGCTCGTTCGGACAACGTTGTTCGCAAGACGAATTCCCACATTTTCTTGAATCAATGGTGAATATTGGGAATTCCCAGCGGGTTCATGCCCTGCATCCGGTGAATTCGAGGCCCGTTAGGGGGTATTTAAGCACGGATGCACCTTGTGCGATCGCGCATAAACTCGGTAGCCTCGACCCATGGCCAAAGCCCGGCGCCCTCGCCTCCGCAGCTCCGTCGCGACCGGGGCGGACTCAGACCTCGCCCTCAGCTGGCGCGAACAGCTGTTCGTGCTGATCTCCCAGATCGCCTATCACCGCGAGCGCAAACTGGAGGCCGAGCTCGCGCCGCTGGGCGTGAGTGTCCAGCTCTGGCGATCCATGGTGGTGATCCACCGGATCGTGGATTGCTCGATGTCGGACCTCAGCCGCTTCAGCCTGGCCGATCGGACCACCCTCACCCGCTCCGTCGACCAGTTGGTCGCCAAGAGCCTGGTCGAGCGGTACGTCTCGCCCGACGATCGACGCCTGGTGCTGCTCCGGCTGACGGCCGATGGGGTGCGCCTGTTCGACAAGGCGCTGGCGACGACCCGCGCGGTCAACGCCGAAATCCTCGAGCGCGCCGCTCCACACGACATGAAACGGCTTGCGGACACCCTGGAGGGGTTGCTCGGGGGATTGATCCCGGATTCCGAGGAGCTGGAAAACCTCGTGGACTTCGCTCGTGAGCGGGAACCAGCGCTGGATTAGGCCTCGTCATTTATATGTGCAATTACACTATTTGTATTGACACATGGTGTGACTGGCATTAAAGGCCCCGCATCGAAACGGCGGTCTGCACCATGAACTCTCAAGAGCCCCCTACCCCCGCGAACGATCCTTCCCAGCCGTTCGTCCTCGACCAGAGGGTCTGGCTGGAGCTGGCCGCCGCCGGCCTGTCCGGGCTCGCCGCCATGGCGCCCTCGGCCCGCGTGGCGATCGACATGCATCTGGAACAGTCGCTCCGGTCGCGGCCGGCCCACGATCCGATGATCGGTCTCTTGACCTGGCTGCGTCTCGAGGTCGCCTCCGATCCAGCCGAGCTGCGCCTCACGCGCCAGCTCGAGGACGCCATCCTGGCCAAGGCCGATGCGATCGAGGAGGCCACGGCGCTCTTCCGGAAGGCCTGCGGCTGATCGGCTCCTGAAGCTTGACAGCCCAGGTCTTCCGCTTCGGCTGTCATGGTCTGAGTTCATGCACCAGGAGGCTTTCGTGGGGCTCTTCATGCCGCGACTCGCGCTTACGGCCGCCGCCCTCCTACTGTTGGTCGGCTCCGCAAGAGCCGAGGACGCGCCGCGCGACTTCTGCGCCAACCGGCCGGGCCGTGGCAGCCCGCCGTGCGTGCTCGACGTCGGCCGGGTGCAGCTGGAGGCGAGCTTCGTCGACTTCACTCACGACGCCCAGGGCGCCAGCGTCACCGACACGACCCTGTACGGCGATCTCGCCGCCCGCTTCGGGGTCACGCCTGCCGGCGAGATCCAGTTGGCCTTCTCTCCGTATGTGCGAGCTCGCCGGAGCGACCCGGGAGGTATCTCGACCCTCACCGGATACAGCGACCTGACCCTGGCCTGGCGACAGTCGCTCAAGAGTCCGGACGGCTCCGGACTCTCCGTCGCCGTCCAGCCCTTCCTCGTGGCCCCTGTCGGTAAGCGCGGCGTTGGAGCCGGCGCCTGGCAGGGCGGCGTGGCGGCGCCGGTCTCCATCCCCCTCTCTGGCGGTTTCGCCCTGGCGCTTACGCCCCAGCTTGCGGTCGTCCACAATTCGAGCGGGTCCGGCGGCCACCTGGACGCGACAGGCGTGTTCGGGATCAGCCACGCCCTCGGCCCGTTCGGTCTCGGCGCGGAATTCTATGTGGATCATGACGCGGATCCCTCGGGCCACGTCACACAGAAGACCTTCGACATCAGCGGGAGCTGGACGCCCAAGGATGCCAAGGACACCCAGTTCGACCTGGGCCTGAACGCCGGGCTCGATGGCCAGGCGCCAGGCTTTGAGGTCTATATCGGGATCGCCCATCGATTTTGAGCGGCCCGGCGCGATCCGGACAGGCTCGAACCGGGGATCAGCGGCCGAACCGCCCCACCAGTCCGAGGCGCTCTAGGCCTCGTCCTTCCCCTCCAGCCGATCGGCGATTCGCACCAGGTCCGCCAGGGAGCGGGCCCCCATCTTGCGCATGACCTGACCGCGGTGCGCCTTCACCGTCACCTCGCTGAGGCCCATGTCGTGGGCGATCTGCTTGTTGAGCCGGCCCTGGGCCACCAGGGCCATGACCTGCCGCTCGCGCGGCGTCAGCGTCTCCCGACGCTCCCTGAAACCGGCCGCGGCGGCGAAATCGGCCAGCTGGAGCCGGTCGCGCTCCACGCCCAGCTGGACAGCGTCCAGCAGATCCTGGTCCCGGAAGGGCTTCTGCAGGAACTCGATGGCCCCGGCCTTCATCGCCCTGACCGACATCATGACGTCGGCATGGCCGGTGACAAAGATGATCGGTGGCGGAAGCGGCCAGCCGGTCATCTGGGCCTGCAGGTCCAGCCCGCTCTGGCCGGGCAACCGCACGTCCGTGACGAGGCAACAGGGCGTGTCAGGACGGCCGGCGTCGAGGAACTCGGCCACATTGCCGTAGGACCGCACCTCAAGACCGATCGAACGGATCAGGTCCTCAAGCGCCTCCCGGAGCGAGGGATCGTCCTCGACGAGCAGAACAGAGCCTGGCCCCATGACCGGACGAAATCCCCCAATCGCCGGGTCGCCCCACCCCAAAACCAATACCAAGGTATGGGGTCTTCCCGCGAAAGGATAGGTCAAAGCGCCCCTGGTTCAATTGCGAGGCGAGCCCGTCCTCCGCGATTATCGGCCCTGCACACTTCTGGTCCAAGGAACTCGCGTATTGGCCGCCCAGACAGCCTCCGCCACGTCGCAAAGGCTCCGCGCCCCCGCCCCCCGGTTCGACCGGCGGCGCTCGCGGACCCTGCGCGCGCTGTGGCGGCGGCTGGAGCTGGACCGGCTGGGGATCCGTACGCTGGAGGTGATGCTGTGCGTGGGCGCGGGGGACTCCAACAGCGAGATCTCGCGGCGCCTCGGCGTATCGGTATCGACAGTGAAGTACCACATTTCCAGGGCCGCCCGGTCACTCCCCCCCACTACGACCGGGCGGCCGCCAAATTCGGGCGAGGCGCGCAGCGCCGTCATCGCCGTGCTGGACGACGATCCATCCATGCGCGAGGCGATCGTGGCCCTGATCGAGTCCTACGGTCTCGAGACCATCGCCTTCGAGTCGGGCGCAGAGTTCCTGGCCTATGCCGAAAAGGCGGAGGCCAACTGCCTGGTGACCGACTTCAGCATGCCGAACATGAACGGCATGGAGCTGCAGGAAGAGCTCTGCCGGCGTGGCGTCAAGCTGCCCACCATCATGATCACCGCCTTCCCGAATCCGTCGGCGGAGTCGCGCGCCCGCGCCAACGGGGCGATCGGCTATCTCGAAAAGCCGGTCGATGACGCCCGCCTGATGCGGTTGCTGAGCGAAGTCGTCCCGGGCGGAGGCGGCCATGGCGCCTGACCCTCTCACCTCCATTTGTCGCCAGGTCCAGCCGGCCTGGGCCGCGCGCACCATGGGTGACCGCGTGGTGGAGATCGAGCCCGGCAAATACAGCGCCGTCATCCGCGCTCGCGACGCCACCGTGTCCCTGCTCCGCTATGGGGTGCGGTGGATCAAGGCCAACGAGGTCGCAGCGGCGGCGATCCACCGTATCGCCGAACTGGAGGATCGCCTCGCCGAGCTTGAGGCCGGCCGAGGCTGACCCCACGCCCTCGCCGCTGGCGATCAGCCGACCGCCCGATCGGCGCCGGCAGGCCGGTTCGAAGCCATCTCCGCCATGGCAGGCAGACGGAAGGCGAATCTCGCGCCGCGTGGCTGCGCGGGCTCGGCCCAGATCTTTCCCCCGTGGGTCTCGATGATCGAGCGGGAGATCGGCAGGCCCAGCCCCACGCCGCCCGCCTTGGTGGTGAAGAAGGGCTCGAACAACCGCTCCGCTTCCCCTGCATCGAAGCCCGCGCCATTGTCCTCGACGGCCAGGACCACGCCCTGCTCGCCATCGACCGTCGAGAGGACCGCCAGCGACGGGCGGCCGCCGCCCTGGTCGCGCAGGGCGTCCACGCCGTTCATGACGAGATTCAGCAGCACCTGCTGGAGCTGCACCTGGTCGCCCTGGACGCGCGGCAGGTCCTCGTCGAGCTCCAGGCGCACGATCACGTCGGCGCGCGAACGCTCGTCGGCGGTGAAATCCAGCACCTCCCTGACCAGGGCGTTTAGGTCGACGGGGGCGAACTCGGGATCCGCGCGGGAGATCATCGATCTGACCCGCTGAATCACCGCCCCGGCCCGCTGGCCGTCACGCAGCGCCCGCTCGATTCCGGCCATGGCCCGCCCCACGTCCGGCGGCGAGCGGTCGAGCCAGCGCATCGAGGCCTGGTTGTTGGCGACGATGGCGCCGATCGGCTGGCTGATCTCATGCGCGATCGATGAGGCGAGCTCGCCCACTGACAGCACCCGGGCCACGCGGGCCACCTCTTCCCGAGCCCTGCGCTGGGCCTCCACGGCCGCCTCGCGCGCGCGGCGGGCGTCCTCCTCCGCCTTGGCCTTCGCCCTGGCGTTCTCCTTGAAGACTTGCAGCGCCCTGGCCATGGCGCCGATCTCGTCGCGCCGCTCCTGGCCCGGGACCCCGATGTCGAGGTCCCCATCCGCCAGCTGCTCCATGCGCCGCGCCAGCAGCTTCAAAGGCGCGGCCATCTCGGCGATGGCGATCCAGGCGGCCAGGGAAAGCGCGATGGCGGCCTCGATGGCGCCGGCCACGATCATGGCGACCTGAGTGTCCTGAGCCTTTCGCGCCAGGGCCAGGCCCTGGATCCGGTTCTGGGCGGCCCGCTGCCTGGCGTAGTCGTCGACCTCGTCCCTCAGGGCCAGGATTCGGTTGTTGACCGGCGCCATGATCGCCTTGGCCGGCTCGTTCTGGTCCCGCATCCCCAAGGCCATCGCCCTGGCGGTCGGCTCCACCACCGCGCGGAACTCCTGGCGGAAGCGGTCGTAGTCGCCGCGGTGGATGGGATCGAAGCGGATCGCCTCGTCGAGGGCCTGTTCGCCGCCCTGGCGGGCGCTCTGGAAGTCCTGAGCCGTCCGCTCGCAGTCGACAGCGTCCTTGCCCCCGCAGACGTAGACGAGGTTCCGGTCGATCGAGTAGCCGATCTCGCTCGCCAGCTGGCTGAGCTGGGTGATCCTGAGAACGGCGGGCATGCTGTGCGCCAGGATCTGGCGATAGGCGCTGGTGTTCCGCGACAGCTCGTAGACGCCCACGCCGGAGGTCAGTGCGAAGGCCGCACCCATGATCACCAGCGGCAGCAGCGCCTTCTCCACGAGGGCGACGCGATCCAGCAGCGCCATCCGATCCCCAATCCGGCCCGCCCCGCGGGCCTGGCGAACATCGTTCGCACGCCGACGATCACACGCCGGCCCGAGCCGCTGTCAATCGGGGGCGGAAGCTTTGCTGTGGGCAGATCGCCGCATGCCCCGCCGACCCTGCCGATCGTCGGCTCCAGCGGAATGGGGGCGCCGCCTCGGGCGGTTACAGGCCGGCCGCGAGCGCATTGACTTCGCGCCTTGCCTGAGTATGGTCCGCGGCTCCGAATTTTCCGCGTTGCGCGAAAGACTGCCGACATGGCCAAGCCAGCTTCGATCAAGATCCGCCTCAACTCCTCGGCGGACACCGGCTTCTTCTACGTCACCAAGAAGAACGCCCGCACCAAGACCGACAAGCTCGTGATGAAGAAGTACGACCCCGTCGCGCGCAAGCACGTCGAATTCCGCGAGGGGAAGATCAAGTAGGCGGCATACCGTCTGAGGCTACCGTGCGCCCGGCCTCGGCCGGGCGTTTTGATTCGGGGCGCGCTCCACCTCTATGGGGCGACCAATGCCTGCCCAGGTCCACTACCGCTGGCTGACGGCCGAAGACGGCCCAGCCCTCCTCAGAGTCCACCGCCGGGCGATCCTGCTCGACGGCGTGCGCGCCTATTCGCCGGCCATGGTCCATAGCTGGGCCGACGGGATGGACGCCGACTACGCCGGCCGCGCGGCCCAATCCGGCGAGGTGATCGAGATCGCCCAGCTTCATGGCGCGGCCGTCGGCTTCTGCGGCGTCCTGGGAAGCGAAATCCGGGGTCTCTTCGTGGACCCGGGCTTCGCGCGAAGGGGCATCGGCAAGGGCCTGATCGAGCGCGCCGTCGAGCGGATGCGGTCGGCCGGCCACAACCAGGCCAAGGTCGTTGCGGCCCTGAGCGGCGTCGGCTTCTACGAGGCCATCGGCTTCCGGGCGGTCCGCGGCGTGCGTCACGCCACGCGGGGCGGCCTCGTCGCTCCCGTGCTGGAGATGGCGCGGGACCTGCGGCCGGGCGCGCCCGAGCCTTCCGCCTGGGCGGCCGGGCCCCGGACGCTGCTTGCCCTGCGTTCGGCGGGCGGGGCGGGCTAAGCCCGCCTCGGCCGCCAGCTCGAACCCAGAGCCAGGATGGCGACGGCCACGGCCACGTACATCAACGTCTGAGCCAGCCTGGCGGACGGATGCGGAATGATGCCCGTGGTCAGGCCGAGAGCCGCCGCCCCGAAGACGATGAGCGCGATACGGCGGATCAGGCAGAGGGCTCGCATGACGCGCTTCCTTGTGTATGACAAGGATGCTTTACATATTCAACGTGCCTGTGTCAATTATGCTTGACACATCCTGGTCGCAACCTGGCCTCCGTCAGGCCCGCAGCCGTAGCCGGTTGGATCTGTATCCGACGCCGCCCGCGCGCTCCGAGGCGGGCGTGTTGGCCTTGTGCGCGGCGGAAAGTTGATCGGCCTCCGCCCGCCACCGCGCGGCGATTTCGGCCAGCAACTTTCCGGCGTCGTCGGGCGCCTTGGCGCTGACGCTCTCCAGTCGCTCGGCACAGTACAAATAAGTCTCGATGCGCTGCATCAGAGCCCACAGGCCCGTGTCGCTCATGCGTTCTTCCCCGGCGAATCGTCCAACCCCTGAGCAGAGGATAGGGACAACCCGCACGTGGCCTATCAGGTGAAACCCTGAGGCGCGTTCACCCGGCGACAGCCAAGCCCCAACTTCAGGCAGCGTGGGCGATGACGCGGTTGCGGCCTGAGGCCTTGGCCTCGTAGAGCGCCTCGTCGGCGCGCTTGAGCAGATGCTCGGGCGTGTCCCCGGCGCCGATCGTGGTCGCGACCCCGATCGAGATGGTGACACTCAGCACCTCGCGGCCGTTCGACACGCGGAACGGCGCCCCCGCGACGTGCAGCCGGATGCGTTCGGCGATCCGCTCGGCGTCCTCGATCGCGGTCTCGGGCATGACCACCACGAACTCCTCCCCGCCGAAGCGGCAGGGAAGATCGACGGCGCGCACGTTGGAAGCCAGCCGCACCGCGAACTCGCGCAGCACCTCGTCGCCTGCGTCGTGGCCGAAACTGTCGTTGATCTTCTTGAAGTGGTCGATGTCGAGGAGCAGCGCCGACACAGGACGTCCGTCGCGCACCGCGCGGGCCACCAGAGCGTCGAGCTGGCCGGACATGTAACGGCGATTGTGCAACCCCGTCAGCGGATCGGTGACCGCCGCCTCCAGGCTCTGGTCGAGGTTGGAGCGCAGGAGGTCGGTGTAGCGCTTGCGCTTGATCTGGGTGCGCACCCGCGCCGCCAGTTCTTCCGGATCGATCGGCCGGGCCAGCACGTCGTTGACGCCGATGTCGAGCGCCTTGATCGCCCGGCTCCGGTCGTCCGGATCAATCAGCGCCAGGATCGGCAGGTTGCGGGTGGATTCGTGCGACCGCAGCTGAGCGGCGAACCTCAATCCGTCAAAGTTGCGGGCGGTGGTGTTCAGGATCACGAGATCCACGGGACCGCGGGCGGTCAGAAGCGCCTTGTCGAGGTCGCCCTCGATCACCGGCCGGTGCTCGACCGCCAGCTCGGCGGCCAGCCGCTGGGCCTGGCGCTCGTTGTCGTCGA
>CAZTMF010000035.1:0-13696 GCA_964614675.1 uncultured Caulobacteraceae bacterium
CAGCGGCGTGGCAAGCCCGCGCGTTCGAGCGATGTAACCATCCACGCCGTCGAGTGCGATCGCGGCAATGGTCAGCACGACGGCGGCGAGATCCGCAGTGGGGGCTGCGCCAAAAAATGTGAATAGTGCGACGGCTGCGAAGGCGGCTGCAAGGCCGGGCGCCGCCTCGACCTCGCGCCCTGGCTCCGCGCCGGCGCGACGGGGGGATGGCGCACGTTGAAGGTCAAGCTGTCCTGCCTGGCGCCGGACAGCGCCGACGAAGCGCATGTCACCGATCCGCTGCGCCTCTCCACGACGGGACCAGCGGTCCTCACCATCAGCGACGTGCGCCTGGCCGCCGACCCCGCGGGCGCCTACTGCGGCGAGGCTCAGGGGGGCCCATGAGGGCGGCCGGGTCGTCTTGGCGAAAGGGATTGGCCGCTGGGGTCCTGGCGGCGATGGCGCTGGCGTCCAGCGCCGACGCGGCCTATCGCCTTGAGACGCCGATCCGGCTCAACGGCCTGCTCGCCGACCATGCGGTCGTGCAGCGCGGCAAGCCTATCCTCGCGAGCGGCGTGAGTAAGCCAGGCGCCGAGGTCATCGTCGGCTTCGGCGGGACCGCCGCCAAGACCACGGCGGACAGAACTGGCGCCTGGAGCGTGACCCTGCCGCCGATGCAGGCGGGTGGCCCCTATGACCTGACCGTCAGAAGCGAACCCGGCGCCAGCCGGCGCGCCGCCGATGTGATGGTGGGCGACGTATTCCTGTGCTCGGGGCAGTCGAACATGGAGTTCGAGCTCCGGATCGCGGCGAGCGGGGCGCGGGCCGTCGCCGACTCGGCCGACCCGGGTCTGCGCCTGCTGACCGTCGAACACGCCACCAGCCCCGTCGAGCGTGCGGGCCTCGAGAGCAAGGCGGCCTGGCGCGTGGCGTCCCCGGCCGCCACGCCGGCCTTCTCGGCGGTCTGCTATTTCTTCGGTCGCGAGCTGCGCCAGAAGACCGGCGCGCCGATCGGCCTCGTGCAATCGACCTGGTCGGGCTCCTATGTCGAGAGCTGGATCGGCGCCGATGCGCTGAAGCGGCTGGGCGGCTACGATCAGGCCCTCGCCCTGAACCAGCTCTACGGGCGCGACCACCGGGCTGCGGAAGCGGAGGTCGGGCGGCAGTGGGAAGCGTGGTGGTCCGCGGCCTTCCCCAACGGCTCCACGCCCTGGCTGGGCGACAGGTCGCTGGACTGGAAGGACGCGCCTCGCCCATGGCGGAACTGGACCCTCTGGGGCGCTCCGGACCTGACATCGAGCGTCGCCCTGGTCTGGTTCAAGCGGGACATCAACATCACCCCGCAACAGGCGGCGCAGGCGTCACATCTTCGCCTGGGTGAGCTGCACGAGCAGACCGAGGTTTGGATCGACGGCAAGCCCGTCGCGGCCTCCTTCAACTGGGGAAGCGAAGGCGACTTCGCCCTGCCGAAGGGGAGCTTCCACCCGGGCGCCAACACCATAGTGGCGGGAGTCTACAGCGGCTATGACCCCGGCGGGATGCTCGGGCCCGCTGCGCACATGTCCCTGACTTTCGCGGGCGGCAAGCCCCAGCCCCTCGGTGATGGCTGGCGCTACGCCCATCCGGCGGCGCCGCCCGACCGCCCGCCGATGGCGCCCTGGTTCTTCTACGGGGGGACGACCAACCTCTACTACGCCATGATCGCGCCCCTGAAGGCGGTGAGGCCGCGGGGGGTGCTCTGGTACCAGGGCGAGTCCAACACCGGCCGCGCCGACCGTTACCAGGGCCAGCTCGGCGCGCTCGAGCAATCCTGGAGGGACCTGTTCGGGGAAAAGACGCCCTTCCTGATCGTGCAGTTGCCAAACTTCGGCGCGCCCAACGCCGCGCCTGCCGAATCCGACTGGGCCTCCCTGCGCGAAGCCCAGCGGCGAGCCGTCCAATCCGACCCGGACTCGGCCCTGGTGGTGACCGTCGACCTCGGTCTCGACAACGATCTGCATCCGCCCAACAAGCAGCCGGTGGGCGCCAGAGCCGCCCGCGCGGCCGTCGCCCTGATCTATGGCGAGGCGGCCTCGGCGTCCGGTCCGCGTCCGCTCCGCGCCGTCCGGGACGGGAACATCGTCACCCTGGAGTTCGCCGACGTCGGCGGAGGGCTTCAGACCTACAGCGCCGCCGCGCCCACCGCCTTCGAGCTCTGCGGCCCGGTCGGCGCGCCGTGCCGCTTCGCCAGCGCCCGCCTGGACGGTGACAAAGTACGGATCGAGCTCGCGCCAGGCGAGACCGCCATCCGCGCCCGCTACTGCTGGGGCGATGCCCCCCGCTGCAATCTCTACGATCGGACCGGCCTGCCCGTCGGCCCCTTTGAGGCGCAGGTCCAATGATCGCGCCGGTGCAAGACCTTCGCGTGCTCGCGCCCCCGGGGGTGGCGGGCCCCATTGATATTATATATTGCACTCCCTCCCGAAGCGGGCTTCGGACTGTCAGCGTCGCGGGCGACGACGCTGGTCCGGCCTGGAACCACCCAAAGAACGGTTGACCGTGTACCTGGGGATCGACATCGGCACGTCTGCGGTGAAGGCCGTCCTGGTCGACCAGGCGGGCGTCGTCGTCGCCGAGTCGCGCGCGCCCCTGAACGTCTCGCGTCCCCGCCCCCTGTGGTCGGAACAGGAGCCGGCCGACTGGTGGTCGGCGGTCAATACAGCCGTGGCCCAGCTGGATCCCGGCCCGCGCCGGCACGTCCAGGCTGTGGGACTCTCCGGGCAGATGCATGGCGCCGTGCTACTGGGCAAGGCGCGCCAGGTGCTGCGGCCGGCGATCCTCTGGAACGACGGACGTTGCGCCGCCGAATGCGATGAGCTGCTAGAGCGCGAGCCCCGCGCCCATGCACTCAGCGGCAATCCCATCCTGCCCGGCTTCACCGCACCCAAGCTGGCCTGGGTCCGCAAGCACGAGCCCGAAGTCTGGCGTGACCTCGATCTGGTGCTCCTGCCCAAGGACTATGTGCGCCTGAGGATGACCGGCGAAGCGGCCTCCGACCTTTCGGACGCCTCGGGCACCCTCTGGGTCGACGTGGGCTCCCGGACCTGGTCGCCGGAGATGCTCGCGGCCACCGGGCTCGACCTTTCACACATGCCCCGGCTGGTGGAGGGAACCGATCAGACGGGGCGCCTGCGCGCCGAGCTGGCCGAAGCGTGGGGCATGGACCGCGTGCCGGTGGCCGGTGGCGGCGGCGACAACGCGGCCGGGGCCGTGGGCGTGGGCGTGATTCACGACGGCGACGCCCTGCTCTCGCTCGGGACCTCGGGCGTGATCTTCGCAGCCACAGAAACCTTCCGGCCCAACGTCAGCGGGACGGTGCACGCTTTCTGCCATGCCCTGCCCCGGCTCTGGCACCAGATGTCGGTGATGCTGAACGCGGCCTCGTGCCTCGATTTCACCGCGAGCCTCACCGGCCGGGACAGCGTCGAGGCCATGCTGGCCGACCTCGAGGCGTCCGGACTGACCAACACGCCCGAGCTCTTCCTCCCCTATCTGACCGGCGAGCGGACGCCCCACAACGATCCCCTGGCCGCCGGCGTCTTCTTTGGCCTGACGCCGTCCACTGATCCGCGCGCCCTGGCGCTGGCGACCCTGCAGGGCGTCGCCATGGCCCTGGCCGACGGCCTCGACGTGCTCGAGGACGCCGGGACGCGGCTGGAATCGATCAGCGTCATCGGCGGCGGATCCCGGTCCGGTTTCTGGGGCAGGATCCTGGCCTCGGCCCTCGGCAAGCGACTCGTCTACCGCGATGGCGGCGACGTTGGCCCCAGCTACGGCGCCGCCCGGCTGGCGCGCCTGTGCCTCGGCCGGGACAGCATCGACGAGGTTTGCACGGCCCCGCCCATCCGCACCGTCATCGAGCCCGACCGCGCCATGGCCGATCTCCTCGCCATCAAGCGCGAGCGCTTCAAGCGCCTCTATCAGACCCTGAAACCCCTGTTCGCCTCCTAGAGCCATGACCCAGAACATCTTCGAAGCCTTCGACAAGGTCCCCTACCAGGGCCCCGGCGCGACCTCGCCCCTGGCCTTCCGTCACTACGACGCCGGCCGCAAGGTGCTGGGCAAGACCATGGCCGAGCACCTGCGCGTGGCGGTCTGCTACTGGCACAGCTTCGCCTGGCCCGGTGCGGACATCTTCGGCGAGGGCACCTTCGACCGCCCCTGGAAGCCGGGCTCTCCGGCGACCCAGGAGATGGCCGAGCTGAAGGCGCTGAACGCATTCACCTTCTTCGAGAAGCTGGGCGCGCCGTTCTATACCTTCCACGACGTGGACGTGATGGCCTACGCCCCGACACCCCGGGATTACGTGACCAGCCTGGAGCGCGCGGTCGAGATGCTCGGCGCCCATCAGGAGCGGACTGGAGTGAAGCTGCTCTGGGGCACCGCCAACCTCTTCAGCCACAAGCGCTACATGGCCGGCGCCGCCACCAACCCGGACCCGGAGGTCGCAGCCTGGGCCGCGCTGCAGGTGCGCGGCATGATCGAGGCGACGCACAAGCTGGGCGGCTCCAACTACGTGCTGTGGGGCGGTCGCGAGGGCTACGACACCATTCTGAACACCGACCTGCGCCAGGAGATGGACCAGCTCGGCCGGTTCCTGAACATGGTGGTCGAGCACAAGCACAAGATCGGCTTCAAGGGCACGATTCTGGTCGAGCCCAAACCGCACGAACCGACCAAGCACCAGTACGACCGCGACACGGCGACGGTGTTCGGCTTCCTCAAGGCCTACGGGCTGGAGAAGGAGGTCAAGGTCAACATCGAGAACAACCACGCCACCCTGGCGGGCAGCAGCTTCGCCCACGAGGTCGCGACCGCCAACGCCCTGGGCATCATGGGCTCGATCGACATCAACCGCGGCGACCCCCAGAATGGCTGGGACACCGACCAATTCCCCAACGACGTCATGGAGACCACCCAGGTGATCTTCGAGCTGCTCAAGGGCGGCGGCTTCACCACGGGCGGCTTCAATTTCGACGCGAAGGTCCGCCGCCAATCCCGCGATCCCGTGGACATGTTCTACGCCCACGTCGGTGCCATGGACGTGTTGGCCAGGGGCCTCGTCAACGCGGCCGGCCTGATCGAGAAGCGCGAGCTCCAGGACTTCGTCGACCAGCGCTACGCCGGATGGAAGAGCGGGTTCGGCGCCAGGGTTCTGAGGGGCGAAATCTCTCTGGACGAGCTGGCCGAGCACGCCCTGGTGCGCAACACCGATCCCGAGCTCAAGTCCGGGCGCCAGGAATATCTAGAATACCTGCTCGCCAACGCCTGCTGATCGGCGGGCGATTCCCGGTCTCAGGGCTTGCTGGCCTCGAGCGCGCGGGCCTCGTCCTGCGACAGCGGGTGTATGCTCTGGATCGAGCAGGGCGTCTGGATGCCGCCGGACCCGCCGGAGATGAAGAGGCGCACGTCGTGCGGGCCGCAGATCGGCGTCCCGCCCTGGGCCGTGACGACAACGTGGGTCAGCGGATCGCCGAGGCGCGGGCAGAAATCGGTGACCACCAGCAACGTCCGGCCGGTCGAGCGGGCCAGGATCCGGTGATCGTCGAAGGCCGTCCAGCTGGCGTCGCTGCCGATGCATTGGCCGAGGCTCGGCGGGGGCGACTGGGCCGAGGCGGGGGCCCCGGAAACGGCGAGGATCGCGGCCGCTCCCAAGGGCTGAACCATTCGGATGCAGTCTCTAATCATGGCGCGTCTCGAAGGATTGCAAATCCTATGATCCGCGCGGCGGACCGGCGGTTCAAGCGCAGCCGCAGCGGAAGGTCGTTCGGGGCATGCGGGCGCTAGCCTCCATCGTCGGTCTATTCTGGGCGGCGCTCGCGCTCGCTCTGGGTCCGGCCGCGCTGGCCGAGGACGGCCACGAGCTCTGGCTGAGGTATCACCCCCTGCCCGCCGCGGAGCGCGCCCGGTACGAGAGGGACATCCGCGTGCTCGTCCTTGACCCGGCAGGCTCGCCGACGCTCGATATCGCCCGAAGCGAGCTCATGCGCGGCCTCGGCGGTCTGATCGGTCGTCCGCCGGCCAGCGCGGACAGGGTCGACCGTGATGGCGGCCTCCTTGTCGGGACCCCGGCCTCCTCCAGCTCGATCGCGACCCTCGGCCTGCCGCTGGAGCCGTTGGGACCCGAAGGCTACCTCATCCGGCGGACGATCGTCGGCGGCCACCGCGCGATCGTCGTCGCCGCCAACACCGACGTCGGCGCGCTCTACGGCGCCTTCCATCTGCTCCGGCAGATCCAGACCGGGCGACGGCTCGATCATCTCGACATCGTCTCTCGGCCCAAGCTCGGCCTGAGGCTGCTCGACCATTGGGACAATCTCGATGGGACAGTGGAGCGCGGTTACGCGGGGCGTTCGCTCTGGGACTGGGCCGCCCTGCCGGACCGGCTGGACCCCCGCTACGCCGATTACGCCCGGGCCAATGCGTCGGTGGGGATCAACGGCGCCGTCCTCAACAATGTGAACGCCAGCGCCCAGAGCCTCACCGAGCCCTATTTGCGCAAGGCCGCGGCCCTGGCGGCGGTGTTCCGGCCCTACGGCGTGCGGGTCTATCTGTCGGCGAGGTTCAGCGCGCCCGTCGAGATCGGCGGGCTTTCCACCGCCGATCCGCTGGATCCTCGGGTGCAGGCCTGGTGGAAGGCCAAGGCGGACGAGATCTACCGACTGATCCCGGATTTCGGCGGTTTCCTGGTCAAGGCCAACTCCGAGGGCCAGCCAGGACCCCAAGACTATGGCCGGAGCCACGCCGACGGCGCCAACCTGCTCGCCGACGCCCTGGCCCCGCATGGAGGCGTGGTGATCTGGCGGGCTTTCGTCTACGCGAACCAAGCCTCCGTCGACCGGGCCAAGCAGGCCTATGAGGAGTTCAAGCCGCTCGACGGCCGCTTCCAGCCTAATGTGATGCTGCAGGTCAAAAACGGCCCGGTCGACTTCCAGCCGCGCGAGCCATTCCACCCCCTGTTCGGCGCCATGCCCCGGACCCCGCTGATGATAGAGGTCCAGATCACCAAGGAATACCTCGGGCGATCCACTCACCTCGTCTATCTCGGGCCCCTGTACGAGGAAGTGCTGCGGTCGGACACCTTCGCCCGCGGGCCGGGAACGACGGTCGCCAAGGTGCTGGAGCAGCCGCCGCAAGGGTCCCGGCTGACCGGCATGGCGGGCGTCGCCAACATCGGCTCGGACCGCAATTGGAGCGGTTCGGACTTCGACCAGGCCAACTGGTACGCCTTCGGCCGCCAGGCCTGGGACCCGGAGGCCTCCGCCCGGGGCATCGCCGAGGATTGGGTGCGGATGACCTTCACCAACGCCCCCGCCTTCGTGGCGCCCGTCGTGCGCATGATGATGGGATCGCGCGAGGCGGCGGTGGACTACATGACCCCCCTCGGCCTGCACCACCTGATGGCCCGCGACACCCACTATGGCCCGGGCCCCTGGGTGGCAGGTGGTCCGAGGGCCGATTGGACCGCGGTCTACTTCCACCGCGCCGACCGAAGGGGCGTCGGCTTTGACCGGACCTCCAGCGGCAGCAACGCCCTGGCCGAATACGCCCCGCCCGCGGCCGCCCGGTTCGCTGGCCTGGGTCCCGGATCGGAGAAGACCCTCCTCTGGTTCCATCACCTGCCCTGGGGCCGCCGCCTGTCTTCCGGCCGCACCCTCTGGGACGAACTCGTGGTCCGCTATTTCCGCGGGACGTTCCATGTCGCGGCGATGCGCCGGACCTGGGCTGGCCTGAAGGGCGAGATCGACCCCCAACGCCATGCGGACGTCGCGCGCCGCCTCGAGATCCAGCAACGCGAGGCGGACTGGTGGCGGGACGCCAGCATCGCCTATTTCCAGACCTTCTCGCGCCGGCCCCTGCCCGGCGGCTATCCTGCGCCCAGGCGCCCCGTGAGTTTCTACGAGGGCCGGACGATTCCTCCCGATCTAGGCGACTAGGCGGCCATTCTCACGGCAGGGTGGCGACTGGTTGCGCTAACGGCGTGAGCGTCGCATCATGGCGCGGGTTTCGTGGCGTCGGGTCTGCACGCCGATGGGGGCCGCCTCGCGGCGGTGCGTGGGCCGGCGGCCCTCAAGAGCTTGTTCAGCCAAAGCTCGTATGCTTCACAGTGTCGGGGCCCTGCACCCGACCGCATCAAGCGCGGTCAGGGTGGAACGATCGTAGTCGGGGGTCAGGTGCGCAAGGCCAGCAGGCGGTCCAGAACCAAGGTCACCATCGACGACGTGGCGGAACGTGCTGGCGTCTCGGCCATGACCGTTTCCCGTGTCGTCAATGCCGAGAAGAACGTCCATCCCGCCACCCGCGAGCTGGTGCTGTCGGTGGTGCGCGAGCTCAACTACGCCCCGAACCTGGCGGCCCGCAGCCTGGCCAAGGCGGACGACGTCCGCATCGGCCTGATCTACGCCAACCCCAGCGCGGCTTATCTCAGCGAGTTCCTGGTCGGGGCGCTTGACGAGAGCACGACCCGCGGCGCCCAGCTGGTGCTGGTGAAGAGCCAGGGGCTCGACGCCCCCTCCGCCGAGGAGGCGGTGCAGCGGCTGATCGACAGCGGCGTCACCGGCGCGGTGCTCACCTCGCCCCTCAGCGAGTCCAAATATGTGTCCGAGCGCCTGGCGGTCGCCGGCATGCCGAGCGTCGCGGTGGCCACCGGCCGTTTCCGCGGCGACGTCTCCTGCGTGAGGGTGGACGACCGGGGCGCCGCCTACGACATGACCAAGCTCCTGCTCGACCTCGGCCATCGTCGGATGGGCTTCATTAAGGGGCACCCGAACCAGACCGCGAGCGCCGAGCGGCTTGCCGGCTTCCAGGCCGCCGTCGCCGAACGGGCCGGCTGCGAGACCATGGTCGTACAAGGCTACTTCACCTTCCAGTCCGGTCTGGAGGCAGCGGAGGAGTTGCTGGACAGTCCGCTGGAGCCAACCGCGATCTTCGCCAGCAATGACGACATGGCCGCCGCCGTGGTCTCGGTGGCCCACCGGCGCTTCATGGATGTGCCCAACGATCTCACCGTGGTCGGTTTCGACGACACGGCGGCGGCCACAACCCTCTGGCCGGCCCTGACTACTGTCCGCCAGCCGGTCAGCGCCATGTCCGCCATGGCCATCGACCTGCTGCTGCAGGACATCCGCATCCGGCGCGAGGGCGACACGCCGGCACCGGTCGACCGCGTGGTGGAACACACGATCGTCCAGCGGAACTCCTCGGCCCCGCCCCGGGCGAAGAGCCGGAAGGCGCTGTAGCCGGCTGGGCGCCCGGGTTCAGCGCCTCGTCGTCGCCACTTCGATGAGACGGACGCAATTCTGAGCCAGTCCGGCCAGGTCCATCTCCAGACGGAACAGGCCTCCCGCCAAG
The DNA here is from genome assembly GCA_964614675.1 of uncultured Caulobacteraceae bacterium. GTDB lineage: Bacteria > Pseudomonadota > Alphaproteobacteria > Caulobacterales > Caulobacteraceae > JANWHQ01. Next base: position 9,370 of record CAZTMF010000035.1, read on the forward strand.
GCCTGGTCCACCCGCGCCTGTTCGGAGAGACCCATCCAGGCTGTGGTGAGGTAGAGGGTCTTGAGCTTCGGCCCCCCGAAGGCGGGCTTGGTGACGTTGGCGCAGGGCATCTCGATCCGGGCGGCAAGGCGGCCGGCCGGATCGAAGCGCTCCACGCCCCAGCCGGCGAATAAGGCGACCCAGACGCCGCCCTCGACATCCACCGCGAGGCCGTCGGGATAGGCGCCCGGTCGCTCGATGTGGGTGAAGACGCGCTTGCCCGACAGACCGCCCTCGTCGTCGACATCGAAGGTCCAGATCGTCCGCTTCAGCGTGTCGACATGATAGAGCAGCCGCCCGTCCGGGCTGGTCGCGGGCCCGTTCGTGACGTGATACCCCTCGTCCCACCGGCGGACAGAAGGCCCGTCCTCCAGCCGATAGAGGGCGCCCGAAGCCTCGGTTTCGCCGTCATGCATCGAGCCGAACCAGAGGCGGCCGTCCGCGTCCACGAAACCGTCGTTGAGCCGGTTGTCGAGCTCGGTCGGCTCGAAGCCGGTCAGGTGGGCTTCGAAGGCCCCTGTGTCGGGATCGAACCGGTAAAGGCCGCTCTTGAGGCCGCAGAGGAAGCCGCCGCCTTCCACCGGTGCCAGGAAACCGATCGGTTCGGGCGCGGGCCAGCTGCGCCTCCCGCCAGAGGCTTCGTCGAAGCGGTGAATCCGCCGCCCCTTGATGTCGACGAACCACAGCGCCCCTTCCGAGGCCAGCCAGACCGGACCTTCGCCGAGCTCCGCGCCCACCGGCCAGACGCACTCCGGAACAGGCGATTTCATGCCGGCCATCTCCCCACGCAGCGCTCACGAAGCTTGCCTAATGTTATAATATGATAATTATCCGAGGCGGCGCCGGCGTCCAGAATGGCGGCCGATTTTTGGGGGAGGCGGACGACCGCCTGCGTCCGCGCCTGCGCGCCGGCCGCACCTCACGGACGGAGGCGGGACTTGGACCTCTCACGGCGAAACTTCACGGCGACCGCCCTCGCCGCCCCTCTTCTCATGGCCGCAAAAGAAGGCCCCCTCACCGCCCGGGTGAAGATCGACACCGACCGCCGGATCGGCGAGATCGACCGGCGGATCTACGGCAATTTCATCGAACACCTCGGACGCTGCATCTATGGCGGCGTGTTCGATGAGGGGTCGCCTCGCTCGGATGAACACGGCTTCAGGCGCGACGTGCTGGCGGCGGCGCGTGGGCTGAACGTCTCCCAGCTGCGCTGGCCTGGGGGAAACTTCTCGTCCAACTACCATTGGATGGACGGCGTGGGCCCCCGCGACGAGCGCCCACACCGGCTGGACATGGCCTGGGGCTCGGCCGAGACCAACCGCTTCGGCACCCACGAGTTCCTCGACTACACCTCCGCCCTCGGGGCCGAGCCCTACATCTGCATGAACCTGGGAACGGGCACCTGGACCGAGGCCCAGCAGTGGGTGGAATACTGCAACTCAGCCGAGGACACCGCGGTGACCCGCCTTCGCAAGAAGAACGGCCGCCAAGACCCCTGGAAGGTCAAGTACTGGGGCCTCGGCAACGAAATGGATGGCCCCTGGCAGATGGGTCATCGCAGCGCGGCCGACTATGGAGCCTTCGCGCTGGAGGCGGCCAAACTGGCCAAGTGGACCGACCCCGACGTCCAGCTGGTTATCGCGGGGTCATCGAACTACGGCGCGGGCGCCGACTGGATCGGGTGGAACCGGACCGTCCTCGATTTCCTCAAGGATCATGCCGACTACCTGTCGCTGCACATGTACGTGGGCAATCCTGACAACGACTTCGGCGACTTCATGGCCTCCTCCATGGAGCTGGATGAGCGCCTGGCGACGGCCGCGGGCCTGATCAACGCGGCCACCTCCGCGAGTCCCGGCCGGCGGCTCTATGTGGCGTTCGATGAATGGAATGTCTGGTACCGCGCCCGCGGCCCGAGCCAGAAAGGCCGCAACATCCTGGAAGAGCGATACGACCTCGAAGACGCTCTGGTCGTGGCTACCTTCCTGAACTCGTTCGTTCGCCACGCCGATCTCGTGAAGATGGCCAACATGGCGCAGTTGGTGAACGTCATCGCGCCGATCTTCACCAGCGAAGCCGACCTGTTCCTTCAGACCATCTACTATCCGCTGCAAATGTTTGCGATGAACAGCCACGGCGGTTCGCTCGAATTGTTCGTGGATTCGCCGCGTTACAAGAGCCGACGTTTCGACGACGTGCCCTATCTGGACACCTCCGCCGCCTACAAGGACGGAGGATTGGTGCTCAACGTCGTGAACCGCCATCCCGATCGTCCGATCGAGACCGATATCCTGCTCGAAGACCGGCGGTTCTCCGGGCCGGTCATGGCGACCGAGATCGGCGGCGTAGACCTGAAGGCATCCAACGATTTCGGCCGCAAGGCCGTGTCCCCTCAATCCAGAACCCTGCAGGCCCAGGGCGAGCGGCTCCGGTACGCCTTTCCACCCCGCTCATACACCGCCCTCAAGGCGCAGATCACCTAGGAGCCCAGATCATGGCCTTCCCCACAAGAACCGCCCTTGCCGCGGTCGCCGCACTCCTGCTCGCGACCGGCCCCGCGGCCCTCGCCCAGGTGACGACGAACGTCCCGCCGCCGGTCGCCGGGGCCAAGCCGGCCACCATCGATCGGATCAAAGTTCATTCCCGCTCCATCGAGGCGAATCTCGAGGGCGAGACGGCCGACCGAGACGTGCTGGTGGTCCTTCCGCCGAGCTACGGATCAAGCCGTTCGAGGCGATACCCGGTGGTCTACGCGCTGCATGGCTATTCGATCGGGGCCGAGCAGTGGATCCACGAGATCCACGTTCCCCAGACCGTCGAAGGCGCTTTCGCCAAGGGCGCCCGGGAGATGATCGTCGTCTTGCCGGATTCCAAGACTGCCTACGGAGGGTCGATGTATTCGAGCTCCGTGACCACTGGGGACTTCGAGAACTTCATCGCCCATGATCTCGTCGCCTACGTCGACGCCCATTACCGCACCATCGCCGACCGGCGCAGCCGCGGGCTGGCCGGACATTCCATGGGCGGCTACGGGGTTGCCCGGATTGGGATGAAGCATCCCGACGTCTTCGGCGCGCTGTATCTGATGAGCCCGGGCCTCACGATCCGGCCCGCCGACGCGGGCAGCGCGCAGGCCCGCGCTGACCTGAAAGCGGTCCGTTCGCCGGCGGACGCCGCCAACCTGCCGTTCCAGTCGAAGGCCCAGCTGGCCGTCGCAGCCGCGTGGTCACCCAACCCGGCCAATCCGCCCCTCTATCTGGACCTGCCCGAGGCGGACGGGACGCCGCGGCAAGACATCCTGGCGAAATGGGACGCCAATTCTCCGCTGTCGTTCGTCGACCAGTACGTCGGCGCCCTGCGCCAGTATCGCGCCATCGCCATGGACGTTGGCGACCAGGACACCTTGAAGGATCCGACGACCCGGTTCCACGAGGTCCTGGACCGCTACCACATCCCCAATAGCTTGGAGATCTATTCCGGAACGCACACCAGCAACGTGGCCTTCCGGTTCCAGGATTTCGTGATTCCGTTCTTCAGCAGGTCCCTGGCCTTCACCAAGCCCCGCTGAGGGGCCGCCCCGTCATCGTCAGTGATTGTCCCTAGGCAAGGGCTGGGTCTGAGCGATCCGTTGATATTTGACAGCCGGCTTGAGCACCATGCCGTCGGAAAGCTCGTCGACCAGGCCGCGCTGGATTTCCTGCCACGGCGTCTGGGAGGCTGGGTATTGGTAGCCGCCCGACTTGGCGAGGGCGGCCCGCCGTTCGGCGAGTTCGGCCTCCGGCAGAAGCACGTCGACGCTGCGGCGCGCCAGATCGACCCGGATCCGGTCCCCGGTCCGGATGAGGGCCAGGCCGCCTCCAGTCGCCGCTTCGGGCGAGGCGTTGAGGATGGACGGGGACGCTGAAGTTCCCGACTGCCTGCCATCGCCGAGGCAGGGCAGGGCTTCGATCCCTTGCCTTATCAGACGCTCCGGCGGCCGCATGTTGACGACCTCGCCCGCGCCCGGATAGCCGACGGGGCCCGTTCCCCGCATGACCAGGATGGCGTCAGGGCCGACGTCCAGCTCCGGGGAATCGATCCGGCGGTGGTAGTCCTCCGGCCCGTCGAACACCACGGCGGTTCCCTCGAACGCCTCGGGGTCCTCGGGGTTGGCCAGATATCGCGCCCGGAACGTGTCGGAGATCACGCTGGTCTTGAGGATCGCGGAGTCGAAAAGATTGCCGCTGAGCACGAGGAAACCCGACTTCGGCTTCAACGGCCGGTCGAACGGACGGATCACCTCCGGATC
>CAZTMF010000036.1:0-13679 GCA_964614675.1 uncultured Caulobacteraceae bacterium
GCGATCCGGTCGGCTCGTCGCAGAACAGGATCTCGGGCCGCTTGGCGATGGCGCGGGCGACGGCCACCCGCTGCTGCTGGCCGCCGGACAGCTCGGCGGGGAAGTGGTCCATGCGGTCCTGAAGACCCACCATGGCCAGGGCCTCGGCCGGATCCATCGGGTCCTCGGCGATGTCGGTGATCAGCTCGACGTTCTCGCGGGCGGTGAGGCTGGGCGAGAGGTTGAAGAACTGGAAGATGAAGCCCACGGACCGGCGCCGATAGCGGGTCAGCTCAGCGTCCGTGGCCTTGGTCAGGTCACGGCCATGGAACAGCACCTCGCCGCCCGAGGCGCGGTCCAGCCCGCCCAGGATATTGAGCAGGGTGGACTTGCCCGAGCCGGAGGGCCCGAGCAGCACGATCAGCTCGCCTTTGTTGATGTCCAGGTCGACGCCGCGCAGCGCCTGCACCTCGCCCGCGCCTGTGCGGTAGGTCTTGGTCAGGCCCCGGATCTCGAAGGCGTGGTCCGCCACCCGCGGCTCCATCGACAGCGGCGCTCTGGCCGGCGTGGACCGAGGTCTAGGCCGGAAGGCCCCCGTCGACCTTGACTGCCGTCAACCGCCGAGCGGTCCGGGTCAGAAGGTCTGGCCGAATCTGATGGCGATGGTGCGCGGGCGGTTTGTCAGGACGTAGGGCTGGGTCTCGCAGTTCTGAACCGTGCACTCGGCGAAGCGGTAGAGGTCGGCCCGCGTGTCGAAGACGTTGGTCAGGGACAGGTCCAGGTACCAGTTGCCCTTGGCGAGGCCGGCGGAGAAGTCGACGGTCGAATAGGAGCGCTGCAGGCCGAGCGCGCTGCGGATCGGGTCCAGGACGCCGGTCACGGGATTGGGTGCGATGACCCTGAGGTCTGGCCAGCTCGAGCTCTGATAGGTGACCACGGCCTGAGCGTGCGCGGTCATATCGCCGAGCGGGGTCTCGTAGCGCCCCATGGCGCTGCCCTTGAACTTCGGCGTCAAGGGCAGGGCGGTTCCTTTGGGCGCCTGCGGCGGGTTGGCGTCGAGCGGCCCCGGGCACTGGGTGACGGGCTGGTTCGTCGCCGGATCGTCCACACCGCAATAGTCCTGTTGCAGCTTGGCGTCGGTGTAGGTGCCCGTCGCCTGGAAGGTCCAATGGTTGTCGGGCCGGAAATTGATGTCGGCCTCTGCGCCCATGATCCGGGCGTCGCCGGCGTTGCGGATCTCGGTGAAGGCGTTGAGGCCCAGGGCCGAGAACTGGATATTGTTCCAGTCGTCCAGGAACAGCGCCCCGTTGAACCTCAGCCGGTTGTCGAGCCAGGACGTCTTCCAGCCCACCTCGTAGTTGATCAGCCAGTCCGCCGCATAGGGCGGGATGGTGCCGCGGCGGTTGACGCCGCCGGGCCGGAAACCGGTCGAATAGGTGAAGTAGACCAGCTTGGAGTCGTCGATCTTGTAGGTCAGGTTGACCTTGTGGGTCTCGCCGGTCTCGCTGACGGTCTTGTCGAGGTCGTTGCAGGGCGCCCGGCCGACCGTCGCGGGCTCGAAACAGGTGGCCTCGCCGGTGTGCGAGCTGTAGCCCGGGCTGAAGCCGAAGAAGCCGACCAGCGAGTTCTTGGCCTTGAACACCCGCACCCCGCCGTTGAGGCTGAGCTGCGGCGTGATGTCGAAGGTGGCCTCGCCGAAGGCGGCGTAGTCGCGGTCGGTCCGCTTCTGCTCGGTCAGCCAGAGGGTGCCCGGCCAGCCGGTGACCGAGGTGGCGTCGGCCAGGCCGTTGATCGTGTAGTTCTGCTCGATGACGTGGGTCTGGCGCTCGTAGAACAGGCCGGCCACGAACCTGAGGCGCCAGTCCTGCGGCGAGGAAATGCGGAACTCGTGGCTCTGCTTGGTGAAGTGGTCCTGGGCCAGGATCTGCTGGGTGGGATCGATCGGGTTGCCGGCGTTGTCGGTGAAGTAGGCTCCGTAGCCGTACAGCTGGTCGTAGAAGAAGGCGTAGTCGGAGTAGTCTGAGCTGGACGACAGGTGCCGGCTCATGAAGCCGCCCGTGTAGACCAGGTCGAAATTGCTGACCTCCCCGCGGATGGTCATGCCTGCCTGGTACCAGCGGTCCTTCAGGAATTCCGGCCGGAAGTGGGAGACCTTGAGGTCGCCGATGTTGGGGTCGTAGGCGAAGAAGCCCTGGGTCTTCTGCTCCTGGCCCATCAGGGTGGGCTCGAGCGTCCAGTGGTCGTTCAGGTCGATCTTCGCCGCGGCGCGGCCGCCGAAGGTGTCGACCTTGTTGTAGTCGTCCTGCGGCCTGACGGTCTCGGTGGCGCCCGAGGTCGGGAAGGTGCGCACGCCGTTGATGATCCCGGCGGCGGGGAAGTTGCCGGCGATGTTGTCGATGTAGCCGGAGTCGTGTTCCTGCCAGGCCACCAGGCGGATCGCGGCCTTTTCACCGATCGGCAGGTTGACCATGCCGTTGACCTGGTTGCCCACCTGGCCGTGGTCGACCTTGTTCAGTTCGGCCTCGTAGCTGGCGTGGAAGACGCCCAGCTGCGGCTGGTTGGTGATGATCCTGAGCGTGCCGGCCTGGGAGCTGGCGCCATAGAGCGTGCCCTGGGGACCGGCCAGGGCCTCGACCCGGGCGATGTCGTAGACGTGGATGTCGAGCGTGCCGCCGATGGTGGTGATCGGCTGCTCGTCCAGATAGACGCCCACGCTGGGCAGGGAGCTAGAGTGGTTGCCGTCGTTTCCGCTGACGACGCCGCGCATATAGACGTTGCCGATGCCCGGAGCGCCGCCGGTGGTGCCCGAGATGCTGGCGCCCGAGAAGGACACGCTCGGCAGGAACTTCACATAGTCGTTGAAGCTGGAGACCCCGAGCTGCTGCAGCGCCTTGCTGTTCAGCAGCTGGATGCTCATCGGCACCCGCTGGACGTTCTCTTCGCGCTTCTGGGCGGTGACCACCAGCTCCTGCACCGACGATCCGGCCGCATCCGCGGCCGAGGCCGGCGCGGCGCTCAACAGCATGGCCGACGCCAGCAGCGCCGAACCGCTCGATGCGCAGATCCACCGTCCGCGCGATCCCATCCTGCTCATGAAATGATCCCCGGCCCTGACACCCGACGGATCAGCGTTCACCTGGCGCCTAATTGTCAAGCTCTGGGTGGTGGGCTGGGTGCGGATGATCGCTCTCTAGGCGCCCGGCGGGGGCGGGCCAGGCGGCGAGGGTTTCGCCCAGCGCGGCCTCCAGCGGCCCGAGCCACGGCTGGTAGTTGCGCCACTGGTCCAGGCCCTCGCGATAGAGCGGCTGGCGCACCTGCTCGGAGCTGGCGGTGCGGACCGGACGGTCGGTCTGGTGGAAGCTGAGGCAGGCGGCTTCGAACGGCAGGCCGCAATAGGCCAGGAGGCGGCGGATCTCGGTTTCCGGATCCTCGACCAGGGCCTCGTAGACCACCCGATGAACGCGCCCGGGCAGGACGGCGTCGAAATGGGCCATCAGCTCCACATAGTCGGCGTAGTAGCGGCCGATGTCGCCGAGGTCGTAGGTGAAGCCCTGGCCGCGGGCGAAGTGCTGCTTGAACCCCGAGAAGCAGCAGGCCAGCGGGTGGCGGCGCACGTCGACGATCTTCGCGTTCGGCAGGATCAGGTGGATCAGGCCGAGGTGGGCGAAGTTGTTGGGCATCTTGTCGATGAACAGCGGCCGGCCGGTCTTGCGCTGGATGCGGGTGCGCTCGAGGTACTCTTCGCCCAGCGCCCTGAGTTGATCGGGCCCCAGCTCGGCGAGCGCCCCGGGATAGGCCGGCTCGTCGCCCGGACGCCGCTCGCCGCCGAGCCTGCGGGCGATGGACGAGATGTCGGGCAGCTCCATGGTGCCCTCGACCTCCGAATGGCTCGACAGGATCTGCTCGACCAGGGTCGAGCCCGATCTCGGCAGGCCGACCACGAAGATCGGGTCGGGCGCGCGCGATCCGGCGCCCCGGCGCGCGGCGAAGAATTCCGAGGTGAAGAGCGCCTTGGCGCGCTGGACGTGAGCCGAAGTCTCGTCGGCGTCATAGGTCAGGCTCTCGCGCCTCAGGGAGTTGCCCTTCTGGTAGTGCTCGAAGGAGGCGGCATGGCGGCCCTCGTCCTCCAGCGCCTTGCCGAGGGCGAAGTGCAGATGCAGCCGGTCGTCTTGGGCGAGGTCCGTCCGGGCGAGCTGCGTCTGCATGGCGGCGACGTCCGCCTCGGAGAAGCGGAAGGTCTTGAGGTTGGCCAGGCTCCACCAGCTCTCGCCGAGGCTCGGCTGCTGCTCCAGACTCTTGCGGTATGCGGCGACGCTGTCCTCGGTGCGCCCCACGGTCTTCAGGGCGTGACCGAGGCTCATCCACCCCTTGGGCTGGACCGGATGGTCCCGCAGGACGCTCTGGTAGCCGTCGATGGCGGCCTGGTATTCGCCCACCTGGGCCAGGGCCGCGGCCCTCAGGCTGCGATAGGCGGGGTGGCCGGGTTCGGCGGCCAGCAGCCGATCGACCTCGACGATCGCCTCGGCCGGGCGGTTCTGGCGATAGAGCACCAGGGCATGGTTGTGCCGCGCGGGCGCAAAGCCCGGCGCCAGCTCCAGGCAGCGGGCGAGCAGGGCCTCGGCGTCGTCGTAGCGGCCGATGCGGCCGGCCACCTCGGCCAGCATGCGCAGGGCCGCGACATTGTCCGGCTGGCGCTTCAGGAAGGGCTTCAGCAGTCGTTCGGCGACGGCCAACCGGTTCTCGGCCAGGGCGGCGGCGGCCTGCTGCAGCTCCGGCTCGTGGACCGAGGCGCCGATCTGGCCGGCGTAGGCGTCCTGGGCGCCCGCCTCGTCGCCTTGTCGAGACCGCGCCTCGGCCAGCAGGCCCCAGGCTTCGACGCTCGACGGCACGACAGCGAGAATCTCCCGCGCCTGGGCCTCGGCCAGGTCGGGGCGCGGAGTCAAAAGGCGGGCGGTGTGGGCGAGCGCGACCTCCAATGTGCCGGTGGGCTCTGAACTTGCGGTCGCCAAGGGGAGTCCCACTGCCTCGCCTGATGTGTCTAAGATCAAGCGAGGGGAGCAACGCCGATGTCAATGCGAGCGCACTTGCCTGCGATCGTGGCCACGATCCTGGCTCTGGGATTGGGCGTCCACGCCGCGCGCGCCGCCGAACCGCCGCCGGCCTGCGACCGGGCGTGCCTGTCCGGCCTGCTGGACAGCTATCTCGCGGCCTTGAAGGCCCACGATCCGTCGCGCTTGCCGCTGGCTGCGGGCGCGAGGTTCACCGAGAACGGCGTGCCGCTGGCTCCGGGCGACGGAGCCTGGCGTACGGTCGACGAGATCGGCGACTACAAGCTGCCCTTCATCGATCCGGAGGCCGGCCAGGCCGGCCTCTACGGGGTCGTGGTCGAGGACGGCAAGCCGGCCCACCTGTTGGTGCGGCTCAAGGTCGAGGCCGGCCGGATCGTCGAGGTCGAGACCATCGTACTCAGGCCCCAGGACAACAACGGCTTCGGCCAGCCCGCCACGATGAAGCCCCGCGCGGCCTTCTACCAGGACGTGCCCGCGGACCAGCGCCTGACCAGCACCCAGCTCGCGGCGGTGGCCAACGCCTATTTCGACACCCTGCAGCAGAACAACGGCACGGTGTTCGCGCCCTTCGCGGCCGACTGCGATCGCATCGAGAGCGGGGTGGAGACCACCAACAACCAGGCTCCGCCCAAGGTCGGACGGCCCGATCCCGCCGGCATCAAGAAGATGGGCTGCGAGGCCCAGTTCAGGACCGGCTTCTTCCGCTTCGTCACCCACATCCGCGACCGCCGCTTCCTGATCGCCGACAGTCAGAAGGGGCTGATCTACGCCGCCGCCTTCTTCGACCACCAGGGCGACCTCCGCGACGTGAAGCTCACCGACGGACGGGTGGTCCCGACCCAGTACGACACGCCCTGGACCTGGCAGATCGGCGAGGTCTTCAAGATCAAGGACGGCAAGATCCACGAGGTCGAGGCCCTGGTCATGCACGCTCCTTACGGGATGCAGGACGTCTGGACCGACCATCCGCAATGGAAACCGGCGCACTAGGGGGAAACGGAATGAAGCGTCTGATCGGGCTTTGCGCCCTTGTGCTCGGCCTCGGCCTGGCTTCAGCGGCCGCCGCGGCGCCAGCCTGCGCGCCGGAGGGCAAGGTCGCCTATCTCTGTGGGCCTCAGAACGTCGAGGACCTCGTCCTGGCGCCGGGCGGGCGCTGGATCATCGGCTCGGGCATGACCAGCCCGACGGTCCCGGTGGGCCACCTCTACGCCATCGACGCCAAGGCCCGGACCTTCAAGACCATCACTCCGGAAGTTTCGGGTCCGGCCAAGCCGGCCTTCGCCGACTGCCCCGGGCCGCCTGACCTCGCCAAGTTCGCGCCGCACGGCGTCTATGCGGGCGTCAAACGGCTCTATGTGGTCAACCACGGTGGCCGCCAGGCCATCGAGGTGTTCCAGATGAGCGTCGGGGCCGATGGGCCCGCCCTCAAATGGATCGGCTGCGCCGTCCTGCCGGACAAGGGATCCGGCAATGGCGTGGCGCCCCTGGCAGGCGCCATCGTGGCGTCCAAGTTCCAGGAGGCCGGCGACGAGGGCGCTTTCGGCAAGATGTCCGATAAGAAGCCGACCGGCGCGGTCTACGTCTGGGCCGCTGGCAAGGGCTGGAGCAAGCTCGCCCACAGCGACATGTCCGGCGCCAACGGGGTCGAGATCACCAGGGACGGCCGCTACGTCCTGGTCAACGCCTGGCCCGAGCAGAAGGTCTACCGCTTCAGGTTCGGCTCGGACGAGGCGCCGGTCTCGGTCGATACCCCCTTCCTGCCGGACAATGTCCGCGCCCTGCCGGACGGCAAGATCCTGGTCGCGGGCCAGGACGGCGACATCAAGCGGCTGCTCTCCCCCTGCGGCAAGCCGCGCTGCGTCGCCGGCTGGTGGGTGGCGCTGCTGGATCCGGAGACCATGAAGCTCCAGGTCCTGACGCACGTCCCGGCCACCGAGTCCTTCGGCGACGCCACCTCGGCGCTGAAAGTCGGAAACGAGCTGTGGATCGGCACCTATATGGGCGACCGGGTGGCGATCGTCCCGGCGCCTTGATCCCGGCCGGGTAGAGAAGCGGTGGGCCGGATCTTGACGCGCAGCTCAGCCGAGGTCGCACCGCGCCGTCGGCTGGCGCTGGCGGCGCTGGTCGCCCTGTCGATCTGGATCGGCGGCTGTGCGACGCCCCCTCGCACGCCGTTCACCGCGTCCGAACAGGCGGTGGCGTCGCCGGTCGGCTTCGACCGGATCCGCTATGTGCAGGACGAGCCCGCCCTGGCGGAGCTGATGGGGCGAGCCCTCAGGCCCGACGCTCGGGGCGAGGTCAACACCCTGGCGATCTCCGGCGGCGGCGCGAACGGGGCCTACGGGGCGGGGTTGATCTACGCCTGGACCAGGACGGGCCAGCGTCCGGACTTCCAGATCGTCACCGGCGTCAGCGCCGGCGCGCTGACGGCGCCGTTCGTGTTCCTGGGGCCCAGCTGGAACGAACAGCTCCGGCGAATGTATCACGGCGACAAGGTCCATCATCTGCTGCGGGGGCGCGGAATTTTCGGACTGTTCGCATCCGGCTTCTTCAGCAAGTCGCCGCTGGAGGACCTGGTGCGGGGCTACGTCACCGATGACGTGCTCGCCGCCGTCGCCGCCGAACAGGCCAAGGGCCGCCGGCTGCTGGTCGCCACGACCAACCTCGACACCCAGCAGCTGATCGTCTGGGACATGGGGGCCATCGCGGCCCATGGCGGCCCGGAGGCGCGGCGGCTGTTCGCCGAGGTGCTGGTCGCCTCCGCCAGCGTGCCGGGAGTCTTCCCGCCGACCATGATCGAGGTCCAGGGCGCGGGCCGCCGGTTCGCCGAGATGCATGTGGATGGCCAGACCGAAAGCCCGTTCTTCGCCGTCACCCAGAGGCTTCTGCTCACCCGGCGATCGACGGACCCCAAGCTTAGACCGCATCTCTTCATCATCGTGAACGGACCGCGGGAGAGCGAGTTCGCCGTCACCCCTCAAGCCACCATTCCGATCCTGACCCGGACCCTCGATGCGGCCAGCAAGGCCTCGATCCGCCTGGCGTTGTCGGGCGCTCTGGAGTTCTGCCTGCGCAACGGGTGCGACCTGAGCGTGTCCGACCTGCCGCCCACCGAGAAGAACGACGCCCTCGACTTCAGCGCCGCCCATATCCAGAGCCTGTTTTCCGCCGGCCAGGCTGCGATCGAGGGCGGACGGGCCTGGACGACGGCGGCGCCCCTGCCGCCAGGCGAGGTTCATGAGGCGCTCGGCCAATGACGCTTGCGCCGCCCTGGCGCCCGGACCTCACTGTCCGGGGGCGGGCGTCTTGCCCAGCCGCACGTCGCGGGCGTCCAGGTAGTCGTAGAGCGCGTCGATCTCGGCGTCCGAAAAATGGCTGAAGCTCAGCCGCGCGACCAGCGACATCGGATCGAGCTCTCGGCCTGAGGGCGTTTCGCCCTCGCGCATCAGGGTGTGGAACTGCCCGCGGCTGTAGCCGCCGCGGACCATCAGGTCGGGCCCGGGCGCCCCGCGGCCGCCGGAGAGGTCGGTCCCGTGACACTGGCCACAGGCCACCGCCGCCAGATGACGCCCGCTTTCGTACCGCGGCCCGAGATCGATGGGCGGCCGGGCGGCGGCGATCCGGTCCACTTCGGGATGCATGAACCCCAGAGCGAGGTCGACCCTCTGCATCAAGCCGGACTGGCGCTTGGGCGTGGGCGCGCCCTTGGGCGTCAGGCTGCGCAGATATCCGAGGATCGCGGCCGTCTCCGCATCGGTGAAGCGGGCGTAGGCCTGCGAGGGCATGACGAACTCGGCGGTCCCATCGGGCCGCACGCCGTCCCGGATGGCCCGGTCCAACTCCGCATCCGAACGCCGGCCGACCGACCGGGTCAGGTTCGGCGCGCCGAGCGGCGAGCCGGCGGCGCCCAGCATCCTCCCGGCGAGGTCCTTGCCATGGCACAGGCTGCAGGCGGAGACCTGCATCAGATGCTGGCCGAGGGCGACGGCCTCGGGCGTCGTGGCGGCGCGGACGGCGCTGGGCCGCAGGGGATGGCGGGCCTCGAGGATCGCCTGCGAACGCATCTGAACGACGGCATAGGCGGCGGCCAGGGCGAGCATGGCGGCGACGCCGATGGCGATGGGCTTCAATGGGACGCGCTTCATGCCGGGAGCTTTACAGTCCGCAGCCCCGCCGCGCACGGGCGGCTGTGCGTCAATCTCGGAATTGCGCGCGCCGACCCCGCTCGAAGACCTCGTCGTTCGTGAAGCTCTGCCGGAACCACTTGTGAGGCTGAGGCTTTGACGGCGGAGGGCCGCCTGGGCCCGGACCGGAAGGGACGACGATGCTGGCGATTATCGCAGTGATCCTGCTCGTGCTTTGGCTGGGCGGCTTCTTCGCCTTTCACATCACGACCGCATTCATCCACATCCTCCTGATCGTCGCCCTGGTGCTGGTCGTCCTGCACTTCGTCCGAGGACGGCGAGGCGTCTAGCCGGTTGGCGTGAGGCGCCGCGATCGCACGGGCGTCGCGGGTCGGGCTCATCGCCGAGGCGGCCGACGCGACGGCGCCCGACTTTCCGTTGGTGCGCATCAGGCGCCTCAGGCGATCCTGGTGGGGTCTTCGACGGATATGGACGCGGTCCATCCAAGGCCAAGCTTCCCCGGGGTCGCACACGGTGTTCGGATCCCAGGAGGACGGTGGTGGCCATGCCGCTCAATTCATCGCGTCGGGATTTCGCCCGTGGGTTCGCCCTTGCGGCGGTCGCTGCCGCCGTCCCGTTGGGCTTCGCCCGTCCGGCGCTGGCCGCCGACAGCCGCATCCAGTCGATCGTCCAGGGCGCCTATGATCAGTTCAAGAGCCTGAACGAAGGCAAGAACGCCGACTACATCCCTGCGCTGGCCAAGGTGCCCTCCAACTATTTCGGCGTCGCCCTGGTGACGCCGGACGGCCAGATCAGCGCCGCCGGCGACCTCGACCCGAAATTCTCGATCCAGTCGATCTCCAAGGTCTTCACCCTGGCCCTGGTGTTCCAGGAGTCCGGCGAGCCCCTGGTCGAGGACAAGATCGGCGTGGACGCCACCGGCCAGGTGTTCAACTCGATCGTCGCGGTCGAGCAGTACAAGGGCAAGGAGATCAACCCGCTGGTCAATCCGGGCGCGATCGCCACGACCGGCATGGTCAAGGGCGCCTCGGCCGACGAGGTCTGGGCCAAGATTCTCGCCATCCACAGCGCCTTCGCCGGCCGCCCGCTCGGCATCGACGAGGAGGTCTACAAGTCCGAGGCGGCCACCAACCAGCGCAACCGCGCCATCGGCATGCTGATGTCGGCCTACGAGCGTTTCCCGGGCGATCCGGCCCAGGCGGTCGACCTTTACACCCGGCAATGCTCCATCGCGGTCACCGCCAGGGACCTCGGCGTCATGGCCGCCACCCTCGCCAACGGCGGCAAGAACCCGGTCACCAAGAAGCAGGTCATCGACGGCCGCCTGGTGCCGGGGATCCTTTCCGTCATGGCGACGGCCGGCCTGTATGACGACAGCGGCAAGTGGCTGTTCCACACCGGGCTGCCAGCCAAGAGCGGCGTCGGCGGCGGGCTGATCGCCGTGTCGCCGGGCAAGTTCGGGATCGGGACGTTCTCGCCGCCGCTCGACGCGGCCGGCAACAGCGTCAGAGGCCAGCGCGCGATCGCGGCCATTTCCGATGCGCTTGGCGGCAATCCACTGGCGTCGAAACCCGTCTAGCGGTCCAGGTGCTTTGATGCGCTGCTCCAAATGCTCCTGGATGGCTGGAGCTGCGGCCTCGGTCGTGCTCGTCGCACTGTCGGGCGCGGCCCACGCCAAGACGGCCGATCCAGCGGCCAGTCCACAGGCCAGCCCGCAGACGGGGCCAGCGCTCGAGGAGATCCGCAAGGAGCTGCAGGCGCTGAGGGACGAAGAGGCCGCCGCCAGGGTCGCCGAGGCGGTGCGCGAGCAACGCATCCAGGCGCTCGGCAGGCTGGTGGAAGCGGCGGGCGGCGGGCCTCTTCCGCCGGCGCCGGTCGTGGGCGTCGCGACGCCGGACGCCGGGCCGGACATCGTGAGGATCCCCGCGCAGCAGGCCGAGGCGGCGTCGCCGGTCAAATGGGGAGGGTTCGAGCCCGGCAAGGGCGTCATACTCGTGAGGTCCGACGCTGGGGAAGTGGACCTCGGGCTGGTCAGCTATCTGCGCTACCTCAACCAGCACGGCTTGAAAGACACCTACACAAGCGCATTTGGCCAACCCTTCGATGTCACGAACAGGCAGGACTTCCAGCTCGCGAAGGTGCAGATCACCTTGCGGGGTTGGCTGTTCGATCCCCGGTTCGGATACAACGCTTACGTCTGGACGTCGCAGGCCAGCCAGGGACTGGGCGCCCAGGTCGTGGTCGCCGGGAACATCAATTGGACCTTCAGCGACGCCCTGAAGGTCTACTTCGGCATCCACTCGGTGCCGTCGACGCGCTCCACCAACCGGACCTTCCCGTACTGGCTCCGCAACGACAACCGGCCGATCGCCGACGAGTTCTTCCGCGGCTCCTACACCCAGGGCATCTGGGCGGAGGGCAAGATCGCGCGCGGCCTCGAGTACCGCGTGATGGTGGCCAACAACCTTAGCGCGCTCGGCGTTCAGGCGCGTCAGCTCGATGCGAAGATCGACACCTTCTCGGGCGCGCTGACCTGGATGCCGACGACGGGAGAGTTCGGACCGGCCAACGGCTACGGCGACTTCGAGGCGCACCAGAAGCTCGCCACCCTGTTCAGCGCGCACTACACGCGCAGCACGGAGGATCCGCAGTCCCAGCCGGCCACGGACTCGATCGAGAACACCCAGCTGCGATTGTCCGACGGCACCCTGCTGTTCAGTGACACGGCCTTCCCGTCCGGCCGGATCCTTCAAGCCCTCTATCAGATGACGGCCCTGGACGCGGCGTTGAAGTATAAGGGCTTCTCATTAGAGGGGGAGTATTATGCGAGATGGCTGAATAACTTCAAAGTCCAAGGATCCATTCCGTTCAATAACTTATTCGATCAAGGATTCACGTTGCAGGCGTCCGCCATGGTTGTCCCCAAGACGCTGCAGTTCTATCTTTCTGGGTCGAAGATCTTTGGCGAATATGGCGATCCCTATGACGCCGCCGTGGGTCTCAACTATTTCCCTCTGAAACGCAGGGACCTGAGGGTCAACGTGATGGGCCTGTACACCTACCATTCCCCTGTTGGCTACACGGCCTATCCCGTGCCCGTCGGCGCAACCGGCTTCACCTTCCTGACGGATTTCTCCCTTGCGTTCTGACCCGGCACGCAATGCCCGGCCGCACGCGCTTGCCGCGGTCGTCGCGGCCATCGCCCTCGTGTCAGGGGCGGCGCGCGCGGCGGAACCCGCGGCCTGCGAGTTCAACGACTCCCACTTCCACCTGACCAACTACATCCAGGAGGGGCCCTCGCCGGCGGAGGTGCTGAAGCTGATGGGCGGCCGGGTCTGCCGCTCGACCCTGTTCGGTATTCCGCTGCAGCAGGAATGGTCCTACCGCGAGAGCGGTACGGTCGCGCCGACCTACTACCTGGAGGCCGACGCCCCGCTTTACTACTACTCGTTCACCGACGCCGTCATCGCCATGGCCTACAAGGCGCTGGGGCCGGCCGACCGGGCCCGGTTCGATCCCATGATCACCGGCTTCGACCCCGGCGACATGTACGCCGCCGACCACGTCCGCCGCGTGCTCGCCCTGTTTCCCGGCGTCTTCAGCGGCATCGGCGAATTCTCGATCCACAAGGAATTCGTCTCTTCCAAGATCGCCGGCGGCGCCGCCAGCCTCACCGACCCTGCGCTGGATCGTTTGCTCGACTTCGCGGGCGACGTCGGTCTTGTCGTCATCCTGCACAACGACATCGTCCGCCCCTTCACCAAGGAAGCGAAGGTGCGCCCCTATTTCGAACAGCTGACCGCGCTCTACGCGCGCCATCCCAGGACCACCATCATCTGGGCGCACATGGGCGTCGGGCGCGTGGTCCAGCCGGTGAAGGGACAGCTCGCCTATCTTGAGGAGATCCTGTCGAACCCCGCCATGGGCAATGTCTACTTCGACCTCTCATGGGACGAGCTGGCCAAGTATGTCGTCGCCTCCGACGCGACCTCGACCTCCACGGCCAATCTGATCAACAGATATCCGGACCGCTTCCTGTTCGGGACCGATGTGGTCGCCCCGCGTGCGCCGGAAGACTATTTCCACGTCTACGAGACTTACGCCCCCCTTTGGACCAAGCTCACGCCCGAGGCGCGCGACAAGGTCCTGAAGGGCAACTATCTGCGCCTGTTCGACGCCGCGCGGCTGAGCGTCCGCGCCTGGGAAAAGGCCAATCTGCACTGACCGGCCGGGCGACGCCCGGCGGCCTCAGCCCCACCGGATAGGCTCGGGCCCGGGCGCGGCGATCGCGTAGGCGTCCCCCGTGCGGCTCATGGCCTCGGCGGCCTTGACGCCTGGGCGCGCGGACATCCGCTTCAGCCAGGCCATGGTCCGCGGCGCCGCCTTCGCGTTCACCAGCTCCGACGCGACGCGGGGGAGATAGTTCGCATACGGATAGACGGCGATGTCGGCGAGGGAGAAGCCGCCGGGGGCCAGCCAGTCGCGC
>CAZTMF010000037.1:0-13672 GCA_964614675.1 uncultured Caulobacteraceae bacterium
CGGCGCATGATCTCGCCCAGCAGATAGCCCTGGTTGTGGACGTGATAGGCGGCCTTGGTCCCCGGCTCCCAGAGCGGCTCCTGGTCCTCCAGCGCCTTCACATAGGCCTCGCGGTCGAACATGGCGCCCGGCCAGAGCTTGTTGTTGGTCAGCACCGGGATGGCGGCGGTGTGGTCCAGGATGTGGCGGACGAGGATCTTGTCCTTTCCGTTCTTGGCGAACTCGGGCCAGTAGCGGGCCACCGGGGCGTCGAGCTCCACCAGCCCGCGGTCCAGCAGCATGTTGAAGCAGACCGCGGTGATCCCCTTGGCCACCGACATCATGCACACCAGGGTGTCGCGCTCCCAAGGGCGCGAGCGGGCCTGGTTGGCGAAGCCGCCCCAGAGGTCGACCACGGGCTTGCCGTCGAGCGTCACCGCCACCGCGGACCCGAGTTCGTCCTCGACGCGGTAGTTCTCCAGGAACGCCTCGACGACCCCTTCGAACTCCGCATCGTAAGTCCCGGAAAAGGGATAGTCCTTCCCGTCGCGGCTCAGGCTACGATTCAGCTCCACGGCGTTCCTCCGGCTTGTGCTTTGCGGTGGACCGCTAGGCGCCGGGGCCGTCCCGGTCAAGCCAAGCGACCTCAGTCACCGGCGAGCTTTGGCCAGTCGGCCATAGGGATTCGCGCCACCAGTTCGGCGTGTCCTGTGCGATCCGGCTCGAAAACAAGCGCCTCTCCGTCGCCGAGGCCCTTCGCCGCCTCGCCAAAGGCGGCGGCGATATTGGGCATGTGGGTGATCAGGACGTCGTCGGTTCCGGGCTGGGGAGGCTCGCCCGCCTTGGCCTTCAGCCAGGCTGACTGGTCGTCCGCGGCGGCGGACATGCTCTGACCACGGTCCCCGAGCTCCGCAGCGGTCGTGGGCGTGGGCAGCCCCGCCAGCCGGGCGGTCTCGAGCGCGCGATAGGTGGGACTCGACCAGACCCGGCCGATGCGGATGTGCAGCGTCCGGATTGCGGCTCCCATGCCGCTGGCGGCGGCTTTGCCGGCTGCGTCGAGCTGGCGCTCGTGGCGCGGATTGGCTGGATCGGCCTCGGCCGCGCCGGGCGGCGTCATCGGCGAGGCGGCATGGCGCATGACGAGCACGTATCCGCCGCGATGCAGCGCCTTGGCCAGCGCCGGACCTGAGAGGGCCGCCGCCTTCGCAGGGCCAGAGACCGCGGCGGCGAGGAGGCAGAGGGTAGTCGCGAACGCCTTGGGCATGATCTTCACGCGTAGTCGAACAGGCACATGAAGCCGAAGTCCATGTGCAGCTGCTGGTGGCAGTGGAACAGGGTGCGGCCCGGGTTGTCGGCTGTGAAGTCGATCTCCAGCTTCTGGTAACCGCCGAGCATGACCACGTCCTTGAGAACGCCGGCGGTCGCCTTGCCGTGGACGTGGGTGAGCTCGAAGCTGTGCCGGTGCAGGTGGACGGGGTGGATGTCGTCGGAAGCGTTCGCCATCCGGATCCGATAGCGGCCGTCCTGCTTCAGCCTGAACATCGGCGCCATGTGGGCGTCGTCGAAAGCCACGCCATTGATGGTCCAGCGGTTGAAGCCCTTCAGCGCGGCGTTGTCCTTGGCGATGACCATGTCGAAGACCTCGTCCGGCGGCCGCGCCAGACCGCCAGTCTCGCCGAAGACGCTGTAGTCCCATTTGGCCCTCGGCGGCGCGCGCCACTGGGGCTGGCCCGTGGCGCCGGCGTATTCGACCACGATCCCCATGCCGTTCCCGCGGTCGTCGTCCGAAGTGTCGCCCAGCACCCAGACGCCCGGCCGGTTCATCTCGACGATGGCCGAGATGCGCTCCGCCGTTCCCAGCCACAGGACGGGGACCTCCACCGGCCGGGGCAGCGGATTTCCGTCCACCGCCGCCACCTGGAAGACGTGACCGGGGAGGGCGAGGCTGCGCGTCTCCCCGGCGCTGCCGTTGAGCACATGCAGCAGCACCCGCTCGGCCGCCTTCACCCGGATCGGCTCGCCATGGCCCAGCATCCGGCCATTGATGGCGAAGTGCTTGTAGCCGACCTCGTAGCCGCGCGGCATGCCCCGGGCGAGCGAGTCCTTCATCGCCGCCTCTCCCTTGGCCTTGAGGGCGGGATCCTCCTCGCCGGCCAGGAAATCCATAGCCATGTCGCCGCCCTGACTGAGGCTGGGCTCGAACTCCTTCAAGGTGAGGAACACCTCGCGGTCATACCGGCCGGGCTCCTGGCGTGGCTCGACGTAGACCGGCCCCACCTGGCCCGAGTACTGCCCGGCGGTCAGGTCGCCGCCGGCGATCACATGGGTGTGGTAGAAGCGCAGCCCGGCCGGCCCTGGGGTGAAGCCGATCCGGCGCGAGCCGTGCGCCGGGATGAAGGGCGTGCCCTCCTCGGCGGAGCCGTCGACGTCCACGGGGACTTTCTGGCCGTGCCAGTGCAGTTGCTCGGGCCGGGCGGTGTCGTTGACGATGTCGACGGTGACCGGCCGGCCTTCCTGGAAGCGGAGAAGCGGCCCGGGAACCTGGCCATTGTAGGCGGTGGTCGTGACCTCCACGCCCGGCGCGAGTTCGATCTTCGCGTCGGCGATGCGGATCGTGTAGTCGGCCTTGGCCGGTCGCCGGGGTTCAGGCCGCCCGCAGGCGGCGAGCGGGGCCAGCCCTGCGCCCAGGGCGGTCGTGGCGCCGATCTGCAACAGGCGCCTGCGATCGAATGACATCGGCCACTCCTCCCGAGAGACGTCGTCGGCCGCCCGAGCTCAATTTGCACGGGCCGTATGGGGGGCGCCATCGGCTTTGACGAAGACCATCACGGCGACGGACCCCGCCACCGCGAACACGGCGCCCAGAATGAAAACGGCGGCGTGGCCGACGCGATCCCAGAGCAGGCCGGCGGCTATGGAGGCGATCAGGCTGGAGATCCCAATAGTGGCTCCGTACCAGCCCACGCCGCTCGCCCTGAGCTCGGACGGGGACAAGTCGCTTGCCGTCGCCTTGCCGATGGTGCGGAAAAGGCCCTGGAACACGCCATAGAAGGCGAAGAGGACGGCAGCAACCACGACGCTGTGGACCAGGGCGAAGCCGGCGTAGCTCACCAGGAACACGGCGAAGGCGGCCAGGAGCAGCGGCCGCCGGCCGATGCGGTCCGAGAGGGCGCCGGCCGGATAGGAAACCAGGGCGGCGATCAGGTTGAAGCCGGCGTAGATCAGTATGGTCGTCTGAAGCGACGCGCCCGCCGCTCGCGTCTGGAGGATCAGAAAGGCGTTGCTGGAATTGCCGAGGCTGAAGAGCCCGACGGCCGCCAGGTAGGCGAGATAGGCGCGCGGGAAGCGGCTCAGGGCCTTGTCGAACCGGGCCTTGGCCCCCGGCCAGGTCCGGCCCTCGCGAACCAGCAGCACCATCAGCACCGCCAGGAAGCCCGGGATGGCGGCGATATAGAAGATCGTTCGCAGCGGAACGCGCCAGAGCTGCAGCAGCATCAGGGCCAGCAACGGACCAAGGAAGGCCCCCGCGTTGTCCCCGGCGCCTTCAAGCCCAAACGCCTTGCCCCGGTGGGCCTCGTCCGCCGAAGCGGCGACCAGGGCGTCCCGCGGCGCGCCGCGGATGCCGGCGCCCAGGCGGTCGGAGAATCGGGCCCCCAAGACGCCCGGCCAGACGACCGAAAGACCGATCAGTGGCTTGGATATGGCTGAGAGGGCGAAGCCGGCGAGGGTCAGGGGCTTGCGCTGCCGCATCCGGTCCGACAGCGAGCCAGCGAAACCCTGGGCCGCGTTCTGGACGCCCTCCGCGACGCCTTCGATCAGGCCGACGACCGACCCGCCGGCGCCCAGGACCTGGGTGAGGAAGACCGGCAGCAAGGGATAGAGCATCTCCGTCGAGATGTCGCTGAACAGGCTGGCCAGCGCCAGGAACACGGTGTTCCGGCTCAGGCCCTCGAACCAGCCCGATGTCGCCTGCTTGGTCATGGTTGCTCCCGGCGATCCCTGCAGCGGCATAGCACCACCGGGAGACCTTCGAGGGAAGGCGCGAGCGGACGGCTGACTCGCCTCCGGCGCGAGCGGGCATGGCCTTGGGGAGGGGTTGAGACTAAGCTTGGCCTGGGCTTCTCGGGGGATGCGGCCATGTCCACACGATGCGCGGGCCGCCTGGCGGTTCTGGCGGCTGCCGCCCTGGCCTTGATGGCGGGCGCCCCCCTGGCGCAGGCGGCGTCAAAGTGCCCCAATCCGGTGAAGGCCAAGGGCGCGGACCTGTCGCTTCAGATCACCGACAAGTTCCTGAAGACCATCAAGGCCGCCGGCGTGACCACCATCGCCCGCTACTATGACTATCCGGACGAGACCCTGCCCGGAAAGACCCTCACCCAGCCCGAGGTCGACCTCGTCGCCGCCCGCGGCATGAAGCTGGTGGTGATCTTCCAGCACCACAACGACCACTTCGAGTCCTTCACGCCCGAGCGCGGGGACGGGGACGCGACCCGAGCCCTGGAGCTCGCGGCCAAGTTCAAGCAGCCCACGGGCAGCGCGATCTATTTCGGCGTCGACGGCGACTGGGAGGGCGACGCCGAACAGGCCAAGATCCTGGCCTACTTCCAGGCGGCCCATGCGAAGGTCGCGCCGGCCGGCTATCGGGTCGGAGTCTATGGCAGCGGCCTGACCTGCCAGAAGCTGAAGGCGGCTGGGGTGGTGAGCCTGTGCTGGCTGCCGGGGGCCATGCTGGAGGGCCTCGACTGGGCGCTCTCCAACGATGCCTGGCAGCTGTGGCAGCAGAAGCAGTCGCTCTGCGGCGGCGTCGACATCGACATGGACCGGATCAACAAGTGGCAGCCCGACGCCGGCCAGTGGGCGCCGGTGGCCAGTTCAGATAGCCCGCACTAGGCCGTCTGGGTTTCCGCCGGTTTCGCGGCGGCCGCCTGATCCTGCAGGAACACGCCCTGTTTCCTGAGCGTCGACTGCAGTTCCTTGATGTCGACCTTGCGGGGCTGGACGCCCGCATTGGCGGCCACGGCGGCGGCGGCCCCCGCGGCCTGACCGGTCAGCCAGCATTGCGGGATCTCCCGCATGAAGCCGTGGGAATTGGCGTCGCAGGACACGTGCCGGCCGCAGGCGAGCAGGCCGTCCAGGCTCCGCGGCACGAGGGCGCCGTAAGGCACCGAGATCACCGGGAACTTGGGTGACACCGAGGGGCTGACGCCCACTTCGTCGGCGAAGGGGACGCCCTTCTCCCACTGGCCGCGCTCGATGCGGCCGACTCCGGCCAGGCGGCGGGTGTGGCGCACGCCAAGCTGGGAGGCGCTCTCCATCATGTATGCGTTCTCGAAGCCCGGCGCGTGCTTACGGAAGAACTCGCAGTGGCTCTTCATGAAGCGGTGCGAGCGGATCTCCACCTCGGTCATGTCGTCGACGTCGAGGGCCGAGAGGCCCGACTGGCGCGGGCCCAGGAACAGGGCGATGTCGCTGCGCCAGGAGACATAGGGCGGCTGGAAGAAGCCGAGGGTCTCGCGGCCCAGCTGCATGAACTCGGCGAACCGCTCGGTCTGCTCGCGGCGGAACTTGAGCCAGGTCTCCATGTCGGCGCCGGCCAGCATGAAGGCCGTGTTCATGGAGTGGTGGACGTCGCCGATCTCGATGTCGGTGTCGAAGACCGCGCCGGCCCGGGCGAACATGTCGCCGTCGCCGGTGGCGTCGACGACCACCTTGGCCATCAGGGCCTGGCGGCCCGACTTGCTCTCGAAGATGGCGCCTTTCACCGCGCCGTCCTCGACGATGGGGGTGGCCGCCCAGCCGTGGAACACCAGCCGCACGCCGGCCTCCAGCAGCATCTCCTGGGAGATCACCTTCAGCCGCTCGGGATCCAGCGTCGGCGCCCAACAGACGGTGCCGTGGAAGGCCGAGGTGCGCTGGCCCCAATAGGCGGCCTTGGCCGGGTCCCGCGAGCCCCAGTCGGCGGGGTCGGGGCCGGCGAGGCCCTCCTTCGGCATCCGGTCCAGCACCTCGTTGGCGAAGCCCTGGATCACCTGGCGGCCCGTCCAGTCGGTCATCCGGTCGATCCAGATCACCAGTCCGCCGGTGGAGAGCCCGCCGAGATGATTGTACCGCTCCAGCACCACCACGTCCGCGCCAGCCTTGGCCGCCGCCAGAGCCGCCGCGCAGCCAGAGGGGCCACCGCCGACCACCAGCACGTCGCACTGGTGATAGACCGGGATGTCACGGGCGGCCTCGCGGTAGACGCCGGTCCCGTTCCGGGGAGGCAGGGCGCGAGAGTCGCCCTCGAACAGGTCGGACCCCAGGAACCGGTCCTCGCTCTGACGGACCGCCTGCACCTTGGGCATGTCGGGCTTGTCGGACATTCCACTCTCCGTCGTCCCCGGCTCGACCGGGGACCCAAACTGCATCGAAGCCGCGGCTCCGGCCAGACTTGATCCTCGGCTTGGATGGCCCGGTCAAGCCGGACCACGACGGGTCAGGCTGTGTGCGTCTCGAACTGGATGCCGCCTTCCAGTTCCAGGTCGCCCAGCACGTCCTTGCGGGTGAAGCCGCGGATGTCGGAAAGCCGTCCCTCGCGCATCTTGTTGATGATGCCCTGGTCGCCGATGTGGCCGCGGCCCACCGAGATCAGGTCGAACTCGCCGTTGCCGAAGCGCCGGACCAGCTCACGCAGGCCCTCTTCGCCGGTGGACTTGGCCTCGG
Organism: uncultured Caulobacteraceae bacterium; assembly: GCA_964614675.1. Taxonomy (GTDB): domain Bacteria; phylum Pseudomonadota; class Alphaproteobacteria; order Caulobacterales; family Caulobacteraceae; genus JANWHQ01. Next base: position 6,682 of record CAZTMF010000037.1, read on the forward strand.
CGCCGAAGAAGTTCTCCATCACGTCGATATCGAGTCCGACGCTGCCGACGGCGATCACCGGGACGTCGGTCAGGCGCTTGGCCCAGCCGGCGATACCAAGGTCCGAGCCGTCCCACTCGGGGATCCAGAACCGCCGCGCAGAGGCGTGGAACACGTCGACCCCCGCCGCGCGGAGGATATCCAGCATGGTCTTCAGCTCTTCGGTGGTGTCGACCACGCGGGTGTTGAAGTTGACCTCCTTCCACTGGGAGAAGCGGAAGCCGATCACGAAGTCGGGGCCGGTCGCGGCGCGGATCGCCTGCACGATCTCGGCCGGGAAGCGCACCCGATGGCGGATGTCGTCGCCGCCGTAGCCGTCCTCGCGGCGGTTGGTCTCGGCCCAGAGGAACTGATCGAGCAGATAGCCGTGGGCGGCGTGCACCTCGACGCCGTCGACGCCGATCTCCTTGGCGAGCAGGGCGCTCCGCACGAAGGCCTGCTTGATGTCGTCGAGTTCCTCGAGCGATGCGGCGCGGCCGTTGGGGCGGGCGCCATGGGCGAGGCCCGAGGGGCTCAGCGTCGGATACCGGGCGTAGGGGCCTTCGCCGCCCTCCTGGCGGATCGCGCCCTCGTGCCAGAGCTGCATCAGCATCAGGCCGCCGGCGGATTTCACCTCGCCCACGATGCCGGCCCAGGCGTCCTGGGTGGCCGGGATGATGCGGGTGAAGAACGGCACCTGGGTCGATGACGTGTGGTCCACCGCGCAGGATTCGGTGATCACCAGCCCGACCCCGCCCTCGACGCAACGGCGATAGTACTCGCCGAGCTTGGGCAGGGGGACGCCGTCCTCGCACCATTGCCGTTGCATGCCCGGCAGCACGAAGCGGTTGGGCAGGGTCAGCCGCCCGAGCTGGAACGGCGTGTAGAGCGGCGAGAGGTCCAGGGAGGGCTTGGCCATGGGCGAATGAAACCCGTTGGAGCCGCCGCTGTCGAGCCGGGGCCTTGCGCTCGCCGCAGCAACGGTCACGCTTGGGCCATGTCCGCGACAGCGCATCCGCTCGACCGTCCGGTCTGGAATTCCCTGAACGGCCGCTGGGCGTCCTTGGCGCAGCGCGCCGGCGCGGCCCTGCGCCTCGACCCCGACTACGGCCCCTTTGCGGCGACGCCGGATCTCGAGCCAGAGAGCGTGGCGGAGCTGGCGGCGTTCGATCCGGGCGAGGGGAGCATGGATCTCGTGGAGTCCCGGCCGATCCGGGCCCCGCCGCCAGGGCTCGCCATCGCCTTGCAGGGGCGCTTGGTTCAGATGACGGCGAAGGCGATCACGCCGGGCGGTCCGGAGCCGGAGGTCTTAGCACTGGGCGAGGCGGACGGCCCGGAGATGCTGGCCCTGGCGCAGATCACCCGGCCCGGTCCTTTCGCGGCGAGGACCCACGCGCTCGGCGCCTTCATCGGGGTCAAGTCGGAGGGGCGGCTGGTCGCCATGGCCGGCGAGCGGATGAGGCCGAGCGGGTTCTGCGAGGTCAGCGGCGTCTGCACCCATCCGGGCCATCGCGGACGCGGCTACGCGGGCGCCTTGATGCGGCTCGTGGCCCGTCGGATCCTGGCGCGGGGCGAGACGCCGTTTCTTCACGCCTTCGAGACGAATTCGGGCGCGATCGCCCTCTATCGGAGCCTGGGGTTCGAGCTCAGGAGCGCGATGTCGCTCACGGTGCTGAGGCGCCTGATGACAGACGCTCCTGGCCATTGACGGCGTCGCCAGGGGCTTTGCACCTTGATCGCATAAGAGCCGGGGAGGGACGGATGACTAACGAGAGCAAGTCGGCCGGGCTGCAACGGAGGCAGGTGGCCGCGGGCATCGCGGCTGCGGCCGTGATCGCCGGTCCGCTCACAGCCTCGGGTCAGGCGCGCGAACTTGTGGTCGAGACCGTGGCCGGCCGCGTGCGCGGCAGCCAGCGCGAGGGGGCCGTCGCCTTCCTGGGCGTCCCCTATGGCGCTCCGACGGGCGGACCGAACCGCTTCCAGCCGCCTCGTCGGCCGGGCGGCTGGGCCGGCGTGCGCGATCCGTGGACCACGAGGGTCATCGCTCCGCAGACCAACCCCAAGGTCCCGCCGCCGCCGCCAGGCTCGCTGTTCTCGATCATCCGCGAATCCAACTCGGTCGAGAGCGAGGACTGCCTGAACCTCTGTATCTTCACGCCTGCGCCGGACAGGGCGCGGCGGCCGGTGATGGTCTGGCTGCATGGCGGCGGATACAGCTCGGGCTCCGGGTCCAATCCCACCTACGACGGGACGCGCCTGGCCGCCCGCCACGACGTGGTGTTGGTGGCGGTGACCCACCGGCTGAACGTGCTCGGCCACACCTATCTCGGCGAGCTATTGGGGCCGGAGTTCGCGAGCTCCGGCAACGCCGGCATGCTCGACATCGCTGCTGCCCTGGAATGGGTGCGGGCTAACATCGAGCGTTTCGGCGGCGATCCCGGGCGGGTGATGATCTTCGGCGAGTCCGGCGGGGGCGGGAAGGTGGCCTCCATGCTCGCCATGCCCCGGGCCAAGGGACTGTTCCACCGCGCGGCGATGGAGAGCGGCTCGGTGCGCTCCTTCTCCGAGCGGCCGGAGGCGACGCAAGCCACCCTCGCCCTGCTGGCCGAGCTCGGCATGGGCCGTGGCGACGCCGCCAAGCTCCAGGCTGTGCCTTTGCCCCAGCTTATGGACGCCTATTTCGTTGCAAGCGCCAAGCTCGGCGGCGGTCTCGGCGCCTTCGGGCCTGTCCGGGATGGCGCCAGCATCCCGCGCAACGCTTTCGATCCGGTGGCCAATCCGCTGGCCCGCGACGTGCCGCTGCTGATCGGGACCAACAACACCGAGGTGACCCTGTTCCAGCTGGGGGACGAGGCCGCGTTCAACCTCGACGAGGCGGGGCTGCTCGCGCGCCTGCAGGGCGCCGTCGGCCGCGGCTCTGGCGAAGCGGCGGCGCGGCTCTATCGCAAGCTCTATCCCAGCCTTTCGCCGTCGGATCTGTGGTTCCTGGCGGGCACGGACCGGTCGGCGGGCTTCCGCCGCGGCGCGACCCAGATCGCAGAGCTCAAGACGGCCCAGGGCGGCGCGCCGGCCTTCCTCTACCAGATGCTCTGGACCACGCCGATCATGGGCGGACGGCTCAGGTCGCCCCACGGCCTGGAGATCTCGCTGGTGTTCGACAATCCGGACGCGCCGACCACTGCGCCGATGACTGGCGGTGGCCCGAGGGCCTTGGCCATGGCCGGAGTCATGAGCGCCGCTTGGACCTCGTTCGCCCGCACAGGCGACCCGTCTACCGCCGCCCTGGCCTGGCCCGCCTACGACCTGGAAAGGCGCACGACCATGTTGTTCGACGAGAAGAGCCGGACCGAGTCCGATCCCTTCCGTTCCACTCGTATGTTCTGGGACGGCGTCTCCAACGCCTTCATGTGACGCCGGGCTATCCCACGGGGGCCATCAGGTGGGCGTAGGGCGTACCGGCATACATGACGTAGGGCATGGAGGTGTCGGGTTTCGGCCCGCCCGAGTAGCCAGCCAGGAGCGCGGGGTCACCCACCACCATGACGTGCGGCCCGGTCCTCACCCAGCTGGCGCCGGCGGCCGGCTTGGCGGCGAAGGGATCGGTGTTGGAGGCGTCCACGCCGCCCTTCAGCATGTAGATGAAGCCCGGTTTGCCCTGAGGCGGCGGCTTGTGGGCGGCCAGGGCCATCAGCCAGTCCATGGCGTTGGCGTCCAGGCACATCGGATCCGGTCCCGGCGTCGAGGGATCGTCGGGCATGCAGGTGAAGCCGTTGGAGCCCCGCCGCACCGAACGCATCGAGCCGTCGGAGGTCATCATGGCCACCTCGGCGTCCTTGCCGATAGTCGGCGGCGCGGCGTCCAGCGCGCTGGCGATGATCGCGGCGTCGCCGGTCGGAACCGAGGGCGGCTCGGATGACACGGCGGACGCCGGCGCGCTCTTGGCCGCCTGACTGCAACCGGCCAGCGCCATCGCCCCAACGCCCAGTACAAGGATGCACACAAGCCTACCTGACACCATCGCCCCAACCTCCAGCGCAGACTTAAGCGAACGACGTTCATCCAGATACGCCGCCAAGGCAACGTTTGGATCAAGGCCTGACCTCAGCTCGCGTTGCTCAATCTGAGGTTATCGCTGCGACGAGGCGCCGGACGACCTCAGGCGATGCCGTCGGCATGCAACTGCGACTCGCGCATGAGGCGAAATGCCGTCTCGGCCTGGCTCTGCTGTTCAGCTACTGTTCAGGGCGATATCGCAACTTGAGCGATGGTCCTTCTTTGCGCCGGCCGTCCCATGCGTTCTCAGATCTCCCGCACCGCCTTCGTCTTAGGTCTCCTGGCTGTGGGAGCAGCGGGCGCGACGGCCAAGCCGTCTCCCGAAGCGCCCAGCCTTACCCTCTACGAACGGGCGGATTTCACCGGCCGTCACGCTGTCTTCCATGCCGGGGCCGAGACGGCCCGCCAGGCGTTCATCGCCCACAGCGCCAAGAGCACGGGCGTCTGGACCCTCTGCGAGGGCCGCGATCCGGCGAGCAAGTGCCAGACCGTCAACGGTCCGGCCGCCAAGCTGAAGATCGAGCCGGCCATCGTGCGGCCCGGCGTGGCCGCCGTCGCGCTGTACGAGAAGCCCGGGCTGCAGGGCCGGCGGGTGGTCTATTCCTTTGGCTCGGACATCCCGCCGCCGTTCCGGGCCCGGAGCGCCCGAACCTGGGGCGGCGCCTGGTCGCTGTGCGACGGGGCGGGCAAGTGCCAGGTGGTCGATAGCGAACGGCCGGTGGCCATCGATATCCAGGTCGGTCTGGTGAAGCCTGGCCGTGACCCGGAACGGCTCCAGGCGGGTTTGGTGAAGCCTGGCCGTGAGCCCGAACGGCTCCAGTTGGCCCTGGCCGAGCCGGCGCCGGCGCCGCAGCCCAAGGCCGAGGAGGCGCCGCCTCCGGCCCCAGTCGTGGCCGCCCCGCCGCCTGCTGCGCCCCCCGAGGCGTCGTCTTCCGTGGCGGCGGCTCCCCAGCCCGTGGAGATCGCGGTCGCCGCCCCACCGCCCCCGCCGGAGCAGACCGAAACGCCGCCGCCTCGCGAGGACCCGATCGGGGACCTGGCGGACGCCTCGCCGCCGGCCGAGCCGGCCCAGAGCCCCTATGTGGACGTGCCGATCCCGCCGCGGGAAATCGCCCCGCCCGCCGAACTGCAGGAGGCGCCCGAGCTTCGCGCTCCCGAGCCGGTTCGGGTCGAACCGCCCCCTGCCCAGGTCCGGCGCGTCTCCTACGCCTGCCAGGATGGCGGGGCGCTGACGGTCGTGTTCGACGACGGCGACCGGACGGCGATGGTGCTGGTCGAGGGCCAGCGGCCCCTGGCGCTGAGGCGCACGGAAGGCGCCGACGGCGGCGGCTTCTTCTACGAAGGCTCGGGCCACGTGCTGTTCGGCGCAGGCGCCCGCGCCGGCTACGCCTCCGACGGCGCCCAGCCGGTCGACTGCTACACCCGAGGCGCCGTCCGCCAGCTCAGCGCCCGCGATGACGGCGAGCCCTACTACCCGGGCCGCAGCCAGCGGCGGCAGTACGATGCCTATGGCGCTCCGCCGCCCGCTGGCTCGTCCGAGAGCTGGTAGGCCGCAACCAGCGCTTCGATCCGATCGGCGGCGGAGTTCTGATCGGCCTCCGAGAGCGCCGCAAGCTCGATCGTCCCCAGCCGCCGCCGTGTGTCCGAACGGTTGGCGCGAGCATAGGCGGGGTCGTAGTGGGCCTCGATGAGGGCGGCCGCCAGAGCCTCCAACTCGCGGGCTTCGGCCATGCCCTGCCAGACGGCGATGGTCTTCCGCCCGTGCCGGCCAGGCAGGCGGGCCAGGAGCGCGCCCAGGGCGTCGAGGTCGGCCACGGACTCCGCATAGCCTTCGGCCAAATAGCGAGCCCGCTCGGGAGCCGGGACCTCGAGGGTGATCCGCGGCGCCTTGACCATCGCGTCCCAGAGCATGGGCCCCATCATCCGCTCGCCGATCTTGCTGGATTCGGCTTCGACCAGGATCGGGCGGCCCGGGTCGAGCGCGTCGATGGCGGCGAGCAACCGGCTCTCGAACATCTTCTGGCTGGGCTGGGGGCGGCCGGGCAGGGCGCCCAGCAACGAGCCGCGGTGCCGGGCGAGGCCTTCCAGGTCCAGGGTCTGGCCCCCCCGCGCGGCCACGCGGCCCAGGATCTCCGTCTTTGCCGATCCGGTATGGCCGTCGACAAGGATGAGGTCGAGTTCGCGTCGCTCGTCGTAGAGCCGGGTCTTCACCTGGCGGCGATAGGTCTTGTAGCCGCCGATCAGCACCGCCGTCCGCCAGCCCACCTGGGCCAGGATGGTGGCCATGGCGTTCGAGCGCTGGCCGCCGCGCCAGCAATAGACCAGGGGCTGGAACCCGCCCGGCTGGTCCGCGAGGTCGGTCTCCAGGTGACCGGCCACGTTGCGGGCCACCAGAGCCGCGCCGATCCGGCGCGCCTTGAAGCGGGACTCCTGCACATAGATGGTCCCGACCTCGGCCCGCTCCCGGTCGTCCAGCACGGGCATGTTGACGGCGCCCGGCACGTGGTCCTCGGCGAACTCGGACGGGCTGCGCACGTCGATGATCATGTCGAAGCGCGCCAGGGTCGCGGCGTCCGGCGTAGCGATGGCCTCGATGTCGGACATGATGACGGCGGGCGGCCCGGGCTATAGAGGGGCAGACCCTAGGCCGAGATGATCCGCATGCAAGACGCCGCCGTCGTCGAAAAGTCGCGCCTGACCTCGCTGGCCCATGGCGGCGGCTGCGGCTGCAAGATCGCCCCGGCGGTGCTGACCGAGATCATGTCGGCCATGCCGGCCATGGCGCCCTATGCCGGCCTGATGGTGGGCACGGAGACCAGCGACGACGCCGCGGTCTGGCGGCTGAACGACCAGCAGGCCCTGGTGGCCACCACCGACTTCTTCATGCCGGTGGTCGACGATCCCTTCGACTTCGGCCGCA
>CAZTMF010000038.1:0-13544 GCA_964614675.1 uncultured Caulobacteraceae bacterium
GACTTCAACGATCCATCGTTTCGAGATGCACACGCTGATTACCTGCTTGGGGAAATAAAAGATCAACTACTATTCTATTACTCACAGAGTGAATACGAACTGTTTCTGCAATTCTTTTCCCATCTAAATGGAAATAGGAAATTCACGTATCGGCAGTTCGTCAATGCGTTCAACGCCTTCATTTCCGAAAGCGTCGGGTCGGGCAAGCCGCTTCCACAGTTCTTTGAGTCTGCGGACATATTCCTGCAATTCCTATATGAGCAAAACGTGATCTCTTACATAGAAACTGACGAAGATGAGGGAAAGAAGGAGCGCTTTATAAGATGGTGTTTTAGAGAGAGAACACCATCAAACCTAGCCCCGAAAGTCAGGACGAACGTAGATTACGAGATATTTTATGGACTGGCGAAGGCTCTTAATGTTGGTAAACAGATACGTGTCAAGCGGGAGCCCGCATTTCGTGAGATAGGAACCATCATATCCCTGAATTCGGAGAAGAAATTCGGATTTATTCGCGGCGGGCCGAGGCAGCTTGAATATTACTTTAAACTTGATCAATTTAATGATGGTGGCCGTCAGCCGCGTATTGGCGAGAAGGTTTCATTCGAGACGACTGTGAAGTACGGAAAACTGCGCGGAGAGGCCGTTCGTCGGTCTCGATAAGATCATTTGCGAGCTAAGCCGGGGAACTAGCATCCGATGGGCGATCGACGGTTCGAAACGAGCCCAAACGATCGGCCCCTTCGCCTTTCCGTGGATAGTCCGCTAGCGATCGCGCGTTATCCCTTCGCGCGCACCACCTGCCTCAGGGTGTGGACGATCTCCACGAGGTCGGCCTGGGCGGCCATCACCGCGTGGTTGGAGTCTAGAACTTTGTGGATGACGAAGCGTCCGGGCCGCGTTCGCAGGTCCCTTCGAAGTTCAGGCGCGCGAAGCCGCTCAGGTCGATTTCGCCCGTGTGCCGGTCGATGGTGAAGTGCGGGTGATTTATGAAATTGATCCCGAACGATCCTCTGATCGTGTCGGGGGTCATGTCCACTTTGGAGAGCTGGAACCAGCCATCGCTTCCGCCGTGGATCGGAGGGACAAGCCAAGCGGGCAGATGGATGCGGCCGCCCGCGCCCTCGATCTGGATGGCGACGCGTTCCGGGGCCTGGGCTTCGTCGGTCGATGTCGCGGTGCCAAAGGCAGAGCCGCGCGAGCCGTAGACCTGCGCGTACGTGGAATGACTTTCCAGACGAGATGCCGTACCGGCGCAGGAGAGGACCAGGTGGTCGGGTTCCTGGGCGTGGGCGCTCGCGCAAAACGCCATGCACCCAAGCGCCAAAGTCAATGCCAGCCCCCTCATGTCGTCCCCCTCCGAGCGCGCCTCAACCTGTCGGTTTTCGGACCCGTACACCAGGGCCCTCGCGGCTCCTTCCATGGAGCGCCGACTGGCCTCGGCCCGGCTCACCCCGCGCGCCCTCTCGTGGGAGCAGCCGGCGAAGCAGCTTTCGGTTGCTGCCTCTCAGGAGACGTGAGACCGAATGCGAGGCAAGGGGAACCGGCGGCGATGGAGCACCCCGATTGGTATCCAGACTGGCGCCATGACGCCTTCCATCAGCTCATGGCCAAGATCGACCGGCTGAAGGCGGAGTTCGAGCTAAGCCGCTGGCCCCGCTACGACTATGACCTTCAAGCCGGAACCTTGACCTTCTCCGACAACGGCGTCGCCAAGGTGGTCGCCGAGATCCAGGTCGTGGGGACGACCAGCAACCGAGCCAACAACTGGCTCTGGGCCTGGGCCAACGATCATTGGCCACCCGAACGGACCACGGACTCGCAGAAGGTGCTCCACTTCGGCGAGGAGCACGGGATCTGCGAGCTGACCCACGACTACGTCGAGGACGACGACATCAACCACCTGGGTTGGGAGCTGACGGCCGTCGCCGCCCGCATCACCGACGCCCTCGGCGCTTACCGCCCCCCGGACGAAACCGGGGCCATGTTTCTGCTCTACCGCAGCATCGCCTGGGCGAGCTGACGACGCGGGCGGCCCGGAGCGACTGGGCGTCTGGGCTCGAACCCACCCCCTTTCTCCCGCGCATCCCGGCGAAGGCCGGGACCCAGGACGGGTCGGAACCTGGTGCCGCCGCAACAAGGCCGGGCGGCGCCGCTGCGGTCGCTTGCTTGCTTCGGGCTCGGCTCAGACCTGTCATGGGTCCCGGCCTTCGCCGGGATGAGCGGGGAATTGGGAGGGTCCAGTTCGGGCGCCCTGGTCGCGGCTTGCGCGTCCAGTCCGCTCATAGTCATATAGTATTACAAATCGCGCCCGCCCCCGCCCTCGTGGCGCGCCGGCGGGCAAGACGGGGGAGGTCGGGGTGCGACTGGGAAGCAGGCTCGCCGTCGTCGGGGCGGTGATGGCGACGGCCCTGGCCAGCGCCGCGCGGGCCCAGGCGCCCCAGGCAACGGATGCGCCGGTGGTGGTGCGGGTCCAGGCCCAGAGCCCGGGACCGAAGATCGACCGGGACATCTTCGGCCAGTTCGCCGAGCACCTGGGGCGCGGGATCTATGGCGGGGTGTGGGTCGGCCGGGACTCGGCCATCCCCAATGTCCGCGGAATCCGCTCGGACGTGGTGGCGGCGCTGCGGGACATCCACGTGCCGGTGGTGCGCTGGCCGGGCGGCTGCTTCGCCGACGAATACCATTGGAAGAACGGCATCGGCCCGGCGGAGGGCCGGCGCGCCACGCTCAACGCCAGCTGGGGCGGGGTGATCGAGCCCAACAGCTTCGGCACCGACGAGTTCTTCGACTTCATCGGCCAGGTCGGGGCCGAGGCCTATGTCTCGGTGAACGTGGGCTCGGGCTCGCCCGAGGAGGCGGCCGACTGGCTCGAGTACATGACGGCCGACAAGCCCACGACCCTGGCCCGGGCGCGGGCGGCCAACGGCCATCCCGCCCCCTACCGGATCAAGTACCTGGGCCTCGGCAACGAGAACTGGGGCTGCGGCGGCGCCATGTCGGGCGACCACTACGTCGAGGAGATGAAGCGCTTCGCCCACTATGCCCGCAACCTGAACCCCGCCCAGACGGGCCCCCTGGCCATGAAGCGGATCGCCGTGGGCTCGGACGGCGACAAGAGCGACTACACCGAACAGGTGATGAAGGCCTGGAAGGACAAGGTCTGGAGCTGGGACCTCGAGGCGGTGTCGCTGCACGCCTACTCGACCGGCGGCTGGCCGCCGCACCTGGCCTCGACCGGCTTCGGGGAGGACGACTACGCCGACCTGATCCACGACGCCCTGAGGATGGAGGGCCTGGTCGCCAAGGAGAGCGCGATCATGGACCGCTACGATCCCGGCAGGAAGGTCGCCCTGGCGGTGGACGAATGGGGCGCCTGGCTGAAGCCCATGGAGGGGACCAACCCCGACTTCCTCCAGCAGCAGAACTCGCTCCGGGACGCCGTCCTGGCCGCCCTGAACCTCGACATCTTCATGCGACACGCCGACCGGGTGCGCGCGAGCTCGATCGCCCAGATGGCCAATGTGCTGCAGTCGATGGTGTTGACCGACGGCCCCCGGATGACCCTGACGCCGACCTACTGGGTCTACCGGCTCTACGTCCCCTTCCAGGACGCGACGCTGGTGCCGGTGGAGCTGGACGCGGGGGTCTATGCCCACGCGGGCGTCAGCCTGCCGCGGCTGGACGCGGTCGCGGCGCGGGGGGCGGACGGCAAGCTCTGGCTGGCGCTGGTCAACCTGGACCCCGGACGCCCCGCCTCGGTGCAGATCGACGCGGGCCCCGGCGTCCGCACCGCCTCGGGCGAGACCCTGACCGCGCCCCGGGTGGACGCGGTGAACACCTTCGACAAGCCCGACCAGGTCAGGCCGGCCCCGATCCGGGCCGAGGTCCACGCCGGCCGCCTCGCCCTCACCCTGCCATCGAAATCGGTGTCGGTGATCCGCCTGGACTAGGGTCTGGAGGCGGTCTCGGCCTTGGCATCTCCTCGGGCCGGCCTCCGGCCGGACCCGACTAGCGTGAAAGGCCCGCGCTCTCCGGAAACAACCTGAGCTTGTCCGGTGGGCCGCCGGGGCGCACAATGGCGGTCGGGCGAAAGGCCCGACGAGACGCAACAAGGGAGGCGGCGATGAGCTTTTCGAAGTGGCGGTCGCGTATTCCGAGCGTTCTAGTGATCCTCGTGGCGAGCATGGTCCTGGGCCAGTCCACGGCCTGGGCGCAGGCCTGCGCCACCAAGAACAACGATGGCACCGGCTCGTGCTTCGTCGTCAACGCGGCGTGCGCCTCGGCGTCGCCTCTGGGGCCGGGCGTCTGCAAGAACGGCACATGGCCGGACTCGAAATGGTCGTGCCGTTGCGTGGACAAGGCCGGCGGGGTCATCCTGGCCGGCGACCCCGTTCCGGGACCGACGACGCCGTCCAAGGGATCCGGCCCCGGCCTCGACGCCCTGGCGATCGTCCTGGGATTGCTGGGCCTGTCCTGGCTCTATTCGCGCCGCTTGCGCCGGCAGTGAGCCGGCTCAGGGAAGCGCTGTCGCCGACGGCCTGGCTCCTGCCCGCGCAGGAGCTGGCCTGGCGCATCCCAATCTCGGCCGCGGCGGTCTTCGTCTGCTGCCGGTTCGGTTGGGCGTGGCTCAGGTACGCCACCTCCGAGGGCTTCCTCAGGGTCTGGCAAGCCCTCGGCGCCGAGGGTCACCGGGTCGCGTTCGACCGGGTCTCGGTGAACGGCGAGACGATCTCCTTCGGCGTTTCGTGCACCTTCGCCGACATCCTCTGCGCGTCCCTGCCCTTCCTGTGGATCCCCGGCGCGGGGGCGGGCTTCCTGGCGCGCCGGGCGGTCCTGTTCCTCGGGTGCGTGCTCGTCCTGAACCAGCTGCGCGTCACGACGACCTTCGCGATCTACGCCCTGGGCGCGCCGTGGCGCGCCGCCGACCTGGGCGTCGGCGCCCTCGCCTATCTCGCGGTGTGGATCATGCTGATCCAGCCCCTGCGGGGCCGCGCGCCGGCGGCCGGGCTCGGCCGGAGCCGCCAGCTGGCCTGATCCTTCCCGTGCCCGTCCCATCGCAACACTTCCGCCACAGGGTGTTGCACTTCGTTTGAGAACTCAGGGAACCCACGACCTCCCCCGCTCGCGGAGCGGCCGGAGGGGGAGATAGGTCACTCCTTCTCACCGCGCCGCCCATCCCGGCGCGCCCGCGAGGCGGCGGCCCAGGAGGCGCGGGCGGCCTCGACCTTGGCGGTGAACGCGGGGCCATAGAGGCGGTAGCAGGAGAACACCACCTGGGCGCCCGGCGGCAGCTTGCCGACCAGGGCCTCCAGGCCCGGGGTGATGTCGGTGCGGTGGATCAGCCGGCCGTCGTCCCGGCCGCAGCGCAGGGCCGGCTCGGAGACCTTGGCCAGGTGGGGGCAGTTGTGGAAGGCGCGCTGGGTGCAGGACCGGTGCATCGGCGGCACGTTGCAGCCGTACTGCCGGGTCCCGTCGTACAGGGTGACCAGGCCCCCCGAGGCGGTCGGGAAGATGTAGCGGTCGCCGGGCGGGGTGGGCTTGCCGCAGACGTGGCAGAGCAGGTCCACCATGCCGCGCCGGTGGCGGGTGATGTGGATGGAGGCGAGCAGGGGCTCGCCCTCGCCGGGCGCCTCCTTCTGGTCGAGCTCCAGGAGGCCCGGGAAGTCGAGCGACCGCTGCAGCCGGAACGCCTGCTCCCCGCTCCAGGCCACCGACCAGGGGATCTCGGGCGGGCGTTCGCCTGCCGTGCTCATGCTGTATCCGCCCCAGCGGCCCCACACCGCGGCCTTATCGTCCGATCTCCGCGACGGGTGTCAACGCCCCCTCTTCCGCTCATCCCGGCGAAGGCCGGGACCCAGGACAGGTCGGAGCCCGGGGCCTCCGCAAGAAGACGCAGCGGCGCCGCATCAGGTCCTTGCTTCAACACCTGTGTCACTTGTCCTGGGTCCCGGCCTTCGCCGGGATGAGCGGAAACGGGGGAGGCCCAATGCAAAAGGCCCGCCCGCGTCGCCGCGGACGGGCCATTGCAGTCCAGCTCCCGGCCGAAGCCGGGGCTTCAATGACATCCTCAGGCCGGCTTGCCGACGCCGGGCTCCAGCGCGATGTCCTTCTTGGCCAGCATGTCGGTCAGCATCTCGGAGACGTAGCCGAAGGCCGAGCCGATCAGGATCGAGACGACGGTCGGCACGATGGCCTGGGTGGGGGCCAGGGTCGCGCCCATCACCGCGAAGATGCAGGCGAAGCCGTAGAAGCCGGCCGGGATGGCCTCGAGCAGCGGGACCTTGGAGGCCACCACGATCAGGGCGGCGCCGACGCCCACCGCCAGGGGGGCGGCGAGCTGGCCGAGGCTGCTCATCTGGGCGATGGCCAGGGCGGCGCACATGCCGACCACGGCGCCGAAGGACATCGAAAGGGCGGAGGCCTTGACCCCGCCCATCTTGCCGCCGGCCATGAAGTGGACGCCCCAGGCGATGAACGACATCCACACGAACAGATGCATGTTCGCCAGCGGCGTCAGGAAGAGCCAGGTGTCGATGAGAGCCAGCACGCCGATGACCAGCGTGAGCGCGACGAATTTGGACATGATCCTCCCCCGAGGAATTGATTTTGACCGCGGTCCGGTCAGCGCCGTCCGCTGCAGGGGAGCCTATGTGAACCCCTGGTAAAGTCCAGCGAGGGACCGTGGCCCCCGGGCCCTAGGCGTCCTCGTCCGACGGGACGCCCTCGCCGCCGGCCGCCTCGATGGATTGGCGGAAAAGCCGCAGCGCCCGTTCGCGCAGGACCTCCCAGTCGGGGGCGTCGGTGAGGTCCAGCGCAGACTCCAGCCCGGCCGTCGTCATCCCGGTTCGGTTCCTGCGCGCCTCGAACCCTGGCGTGAAATCCCATGCCACTGAGTTGCGCATGCCTTGCCCCTGAGGAATCGGCCAGCCAAGGCAGAGCTTAGGCGCCGGCCGGGACGCGCCTATCGGGTGAATCCACGAACCGGCTCTCAGGAGTCGCGTCGGGGCAAAGCTTCACGAAAGCGTTATGGGCCCGAGCGTGAGTACGATGCGCCACCGCGATTGTTTCAATTGTGACATCGCCTTAAGGTTCAGCTCCATTGGCCGGGGCATGTCCAGAATGGGCAGGGAGTGGGAGACCGACGACCTCTTCACCGGCGCCGAGCCAGCACTCGAGGTCGATGACCAGGTCTTGGCCGCCCTGGTGGCCGAGCGGCAGCGGCTGGCGGCCGAACTCCACGATTCCGTCGGCGGCATCCTGGTCGGCATCTTCATGGAGCTGTCGTCCCTGGGCCGGCAGCCTCTCGAGCCGGCCCTGCGCACCCGGCTGCAGGACACGGCCCGCGCGGCGCAGCAGGCCCTGTCGGAGATCCGCACACTCTCCTTCGCCCTGCAGACCCCCTGGCCCGAGAAGGACACCCTGCTGGAGACCGCCATCGAGGAATTCGCCAAGGGCTTCGGCCGGCGGGCCACGCTGAAGGTCGCCGTCACGGTGGGCGGAACGGGCCCCCGGCCCGACCAGACGGGGGCGCTGGCCCTCTATCGGGTGCTGCAGGAAGCCCTGCTGAACATCCACCGCCACGCCAGCGCGACGTCGGCCCACGTGAGCCTGTCCTTCGAAGAGGATGGCTGCGAACTCACGGTGCGCGATGACGGCAGGGGTATGACGCTCGTGGAGGGCGTCCCCCGCATGGGGGTCGGCATCGAGGGGATGCGCCGCCGCGTCAGGCAACTGGGCGGGCGGCTGCGGCTCTCCAGCGGCCCGACGGGGACGACGATCGTCGCCCGCTTGCCCCAGTGCCCCGCCGATCGAGGACCTGCCGCCCGTCCCGGCGATCCAACGACAGGGGACGTCGTGGCGCCGCTTGCGGTGGCGCAGAGATATGTGCGGGTCGCCGAGGTCAATGTCGCGCGGCGGCGCGCGATCGTGGCCCGGCGCATCCGGCAGGGGCTGCCGGTGGACCGGGAGCTGGAGCTGCTGGAGCTCGCCATCTCGCTGCACACCCAGACCCAGGCCTATCTGGACGTCATCAAGGCGCAGTGGCGGCTGGGCTTGCGCGACGCCGAGGGCCGCCTGCTGCCCGCCCCCCGGGTCGCGGTCCGCTCGCCCGACCTCCACTAGGGGCCGCCTGGCGCGGGCGTTGACAGGGCGCCCGCCGTTGCGAACCTGCGCCCATGACCGGCTGGAGCATCAGGTCCGAGAGTCCCGATGACGTCGCCGCGATCCGCGACGTCACCCTGGAGGCCTTCGAGCACGCGCCCTTCAGCGACCAGCGCGAGGCCGACATCGTGGACGCCCTCCGGGCGGCGGGCGCCCTCAGCGTCTCGCTCGTGGCCGTCCAGGAGGGCGAGGTCGCGGGCCACATCGCCTTCTCGCCGGTCGAGATCGGAGGGGCCAAGGGGGACTGGTATGGCCTGGGCCCCGTCTCGGTCCGCCCGGAACGTCAGGGCAAGGGCATGGGCCAGGCCCTGGTCTGGGCGGGGCTGGACCGGCTCGCCACCCTCGGGGCGGGCGGCTGCGTCCTTCTGGGCGCGCCCGCCTACTACGGCCGCTTCGGCTTCGAGAGCGATCCCGGCCTCTTCTATGGCGAAGGCCCCTCGCCCTATTTCCAGCGCCTGATCCTCGCGGGGCCATCGGCCAGCGGCGAGGTGCGCTACCACGCGGCGTTCGATCCCCCAGTCCCGCCCATCCCGGCGAAGGCCGGGACCCAGGACAGGTGACGCTGGGCTCTAAGCAAGGGTCCGCAGCGGCGCCACCGAGTGTTCTTGCGGGAACCAGGCTCCAACCTGTCCTGGGTCCCGGCCTTCGCCGGGATGGGCGGAGTTTGGGGAAGCGCCTGCCGCGCGACACCGGTTGCAAGGCCGGGGCGCTCGCCCCTAGGCTTGGGGGCCCTCGGTCTGGGTGGGAGGATTGCATGCGGCGGGCCTTGACCGCGGTTCTGACGGCCGCCGCCCTGGCCCTCGCCGGCGCCTCGGCCGCGCAGCCGGCCGGCTCCGCGCCCGGAACCACCGTCAAGGAGCTGACGGTGCAGGGCCAGAAGGGCGCGGCGCCCCCGCCGAGCTTCAAGTCCGCCGCCTCGAGCTATGTCCGCGCCCACGCCCAGGAGAGCTATGGCGGCGGCCTGTCCCGCTTCCTGGAGCCGGTGTGCCCCCTGACCATCGGCCTGACGCCGGCCTTCGACGACTTCGTCTCCAAACGGATCGGCGAGATCGCCGTCCGCGTGGGCGCGCGCCGCCCGAAGGCGTGCCCCAACGCCAATGTGCTGGTCGCCGTCACCCCCGATCCGCAACAGCTGGTCGACCGCCTCAGCGACAAGCACCCCCAGATCCTGGGCTATCACTTCGTCCCCGAGGAGAAGGCGCTGAAGACCTTCAAGGGACCGATCCAGGCCTGGCACATGACCGGCACGCGGGACCTGAACGGGACGGTCTACGTCGACGATCCCTATGTCAGCCTGGACAACCCGGCGATGCGGGGGCCGAAGGGCTGGGCCAACAGCCGCCTCAGGCACGGCATGGCCAGCGCCATCGTCTTCGCCCTGGTGGTGGTCGACCAGAACCGGATCGAGGACCTGCCGATCGGCGCGGTCGCCGACCATGTCGCGGCCCTGGCCCTCAGCAAGCCCTCGCGCAAGCGGGGCTGCAGCCCCCTGCCCAGCATCATCGACGCCCTGGACCCGGCCTGCCCGGACAGCGCCGGGCTGGAGACGCTCACCGACTACGACGAGGCCTTCCTCAAGGGGCTCTACGCCACCGATCCGGAGGAATACCCGAGCCTCGAACAGGGCTCGATCCTGCTCAAGGTGCTCAAGGACACCCAGCCGCCGGCCAAGTGAGGGCGACGGCGGCTAGGACGCGGCCGCGGCCCTGAAGGCCGCCTCGATGCCGCGGTGGCGGGCCTCGACCTCGGGGAGCTGCTCGGGGTGGGTGATGGCGTAGAGATCGCCGCGCCTGATCGCCCGGGCGGCGATGCGGCCCACCTCGAGGGGATCCAGCCAGCGCATGCGCGCGCCGAGCTCGGTTGTCTCGATGTCGTAGTCGGCCAGGGCCCCGCCGGCCAGCTCGCCCGGCCGGTTGCGGGTCGAGGACTTGATGTTGGTGTGGACCATGCCCGGGCAGATCACGGTCGCGCCCACCCTGGAGCCGTCGGCCTCGAGCTCCATCGCCAGGGTCTCGGTCAGGGCCACGATGCCGAACTTGGTCACCGCATAGGCCCCCGCGTTCGGGCGGACCCTGAGCCCGCTCATCGAGGCGGTATTGAGGATGTGGCCGCCGTCGGGATTGGCCGACAGCATCGGCAGGAACGCCTCCACCCCGTTGATCACGCCCCTCAGATTGACGCCCAGGATCCAGTCCCAGTCCCGCGCCGTCATGTCGGCGAGGCGGGCGCCGGAGCCGACGCCGGCGTTGTTGCAGACCACGTGGACGGTCCCGAACCGGCGCCTGGCCGCTTCGGCCAGGGCCTGGACGCTAGCCAGGGAGCTGACGTCGGCGACGACGCCGACCGCGCCGATCTCCTCGGCGGCCCGGTCCAGGGCGCCCTGCTCGATGTCGGCGATGACCACGTTCATGCCCTCGGCCCTGAGGGCCTGGGCGATGCCCTTGCCGATCCCCGAGGCGCCGCCGGTCACCACCGCCGCCTTGCCGGCGAGCTCCTCGATGCCGCTCATCCCGTCCTCCCGTTCCCCCGCCCCATCAGCCCTCGGCCGCGGCGCAAATCAAGCCGGGGAACGGCGGCGCCTCCAACAGGAGACCTTACATTTGGACACGCCAATGCCCGCTTTGTAAAAGCTCTGAACGGTTGCACGTATGAACAGAAAAGCCGCGAAACTGCCCTTTCGATCAAAGTTTAGTGTACGCCCCGTAGAGACTGTTTCTTTTCTTGTTGCAAACGCAAGCCGCTGCAACAGTGGTCGCGTGGGGGTTCGAGAATCGATCTGGTCCTCGAAATATTGGGCGAAGGCGAAACAGGTGGCCGGGGTCAGGATTCTTATCGCGGATGGCTATGAGATCGTCCGCCATGGGCTTCGAAAGCTGGTCGAAGCCCAGCCCGGCTGGGACGTCTGCGGCGAAGCGTCTTCCGCCGAGGCGCTGTTGGATCTCGCGACGAGCCAGGCGCCCGATATCGCGGTGCTGGGGGTTCCCCTGCCGGGCCCGGACCTCGCGGCCGTCACCGGCCACCTGCGCGCCGGCAGACCTGGCCCGGAGGTCCTGCTCTACGCCGGCGGCGACGACCTGGAGGCCATCTCCGGCGCCCTGGCGGCTGGCGCGCGCGGCTGCGTGCTGAAGGCCGAGGACCTCGGCCAGCTCGCCACGGCGATCGGAGCCCTGGCCGGCCGCCGCTCGTACCTTTCCCCGGGGGCCCGCCAGCTTCTCGGCCCCAGCGCCTCGGCGCAGGAGAACCTCACCTCGCGCGAGGTGCAGGTCGTGCAGCTCATCGCCCAGGGCGAGAGCAGCCGGAAGATCGCGCGGCTCCTCAACATCAGCCCGAAGACTGCCGAGAGCCACCGCGCCGCCGCCATGCGCAAGTCGGGCGCGCGCTCGATCGCCCACCTCATCCGCTTCGCGATCCGCCGCCGCCTGATCTCCAACTGAACGGGAAGGTCCCGGCGTTTGACAACCGGTTCCACCCGGCGCGATGCTCCTCTCGGAGCGCGGCGTCCTCGCGCTCGCGAACAGTCAGACTCCCTCGCCACGGGCCTATGCCGCGACGGGGATGGGAGGCAGGCATGACGGGCAAGATCGCGGTCCACGATCCGCGCGGATATCCGCCCAAGGTGGAAGGCAAGCGCTTGGCGCCCCGGCTCCAGAGCCTGGACGGCAAGCTGGTCTATCTGGTCGACTGCCTGTTCGATAATTCCGAAGTGTTCATGGAGCAGCTCAAGCTCTGGTTCGGCGAGCACCTGCCGAAGGTGAACACGAGGATCATCCGCCCTCGCGAGAGCTGGGTCGACGATCCGGTGATGCGGGCCAGGATCGCGGAGGATGGGGACGCCGCCATCCTGGGCGTCGGTCTTTGAAGCACCTGCTGCCCCACGGTCGTGGGGTTGTCGCTAGCGCTGGAAGAACAGGGGGTGCCGACGGTCCCCGTGCACACCCACGTCTTCGCGCGCCTGGCCAAGGCCACCGCCCTGGCTGGCGGACGGCCGACCCTGCGCAACTGCTTCGTGCCCCAGCCGGTGGTCGGCGCGACGCCCGAGACCCTGAAGAGCTACATCTACGGGGTTGATCCGGTCCTGAAGCGGCCGTTCGCCCAGGTGATGATCGACGCCCTGACCGCGCCCCTGTCGGACGACGACATGAAGGGCGCCACCTTCGAGCGCTCGACCCCGCGGCTGCTGGAGCCCGACACCGAGGACAACCTCCGCCGCCTGTTCATCGACAACCACTGGACCGACTACCTGCCGATCATCCTGCCCACCGAAGAGCGGGTGGAGGCGATGCTGAAGGGCACGAGCCTGCCGCGCGACAAGATCGTCGGGCGCCTCAGGCCCACCGCCTTCCGCGAGAACTGGGAGTTCGACGTCGAGAAGGTGGCGGTCAATGCGGTGATGGCGGGCGCTCGCCCTGAGTACCTGCCGGTGATCCTGGCCATGGCGTCCAGCGGCATCACCGCCCGCTCGTCCTCGACCACCTCCTTCGCCACCCTGTCGGTGATCAACGGACCCATCCGCCACGAACTGGGCATGAACGACGGCATCGGCGCCATGGGCCCCTACAACGAGGCCACCGCCACCATCGGGCGGGCGCACGGCCTGCTCAGCACCAACCTGCAGGGCGGCTCGACGCCCGGCGAGACCTACATGGGCTCGCTCGGCAACTGGCTGGCCTACAGCGCCTGCTTCTCCGAGGCGGAGGAGCGCAGCCCCTGGGCGCCCTTCCATGTGACCGAGGGGTTCAAGGCGTCCGACTCGACCGTCAGCCTGTTCTTCGGCGGCTGGTACACCGAAAGCGGCTATGGCCCGCGCGACACCTGGCAGGACAAGTTCCGCCGCTGCCTGGCGGCCGTCGACCATTTCTGCCCGCCCCTGATCGTGATGGACCCCCTGGTGGCCAAGGGCTTCGCCGAGATGGGCTGGACCAAGGAGACGCTGATCGCGTGGTGCGCCGAGAACGCCAGGCTCAAGGCGCGCGACTACTGGGACGACATGGCGATCCAGACCCTGATCCGGCCCCACGCCGTGGCGGGGGTCGAGCCCTTCGCCAGCCGGCTGAAGGCCGCCCCGGACGAGGAGATCCAGATCTTCCGGCCCGAGGACATCCATATCGTGGTCACCGGCGGCGAGACCCAGGCGGCCTGGAAGATGTTCGGCGGCCGCTACGCCATCGGCGGCCGCGGCACGGCCAACGTGACCAAGCCCACCATCGTGATCGACGAGTGGCGGTAGGCGCCTCCCCCAAGACCCGCTCATCCCGGCCTACCGCCCCCGCTCGTAGAGCGGGGGAGGGGGACCGCGCGCCGAAGCCGGCGCACGCCGGCTGAAGAGCGAGTGGTGGAGGGGGCGAGCCCCACGCACAGAATCGCAGCTGCGACTCCTGCGG
>CAZTMF010000039.1:0-13458 GCA_964614675.1 uncultured Caulobacteraceae bacterium
GGCGGACGGCCGGATGGATGCTTTCGAGCTGATCGTCCGTGAAGCTGTGGACCTCGCGCAGGCGCAGCTGCTTGTCGGAGTCCTTCTTGGCGTTGTCCTTCCAGATGGCCTTGCCGGAATAGACCACCTGGAGGCGGTCCAGGGTCTCGCGCAGCCCCTCCGAGAGGCTCTCGTAGGCCAGGAACATGTTGGAGAACGCAGTGTCGCCGCCGTACTTCGGCACGTCGTGGGCGTGCATGCAGATGCACAGCGGCGGGCGCGGCAGGAACGGGCTGTCTGTGTGGAAGCGGGTGAAGGGCACGACCGATACCGGCTCGTGCGCCTCGCGACGGACTTCCTGCATGTCGGGGTGGCCGGGGAAGATCGGCGCCTGAGGCAGCTCGGTCAGCTCGCCGAAGCAGCGCGAGAAGGCCTTGTGCTGCTCGGGCGTCAGGGCCTGGTCGCGGAACATGATGACCAGGAAGTGCTCGAAGGCGGTCATGACCTCGGCCAGCACCTCGGGCTCGAGAGGCCTGGAGATGTCCACGCCGGAGATCTCACAGCCGCACGCGCCGGTGAGCGGCTCTACGCCGATGCGCCTGAACTCCGGCATCGACCGTCCAGCGACAACGACGCCTTCGCGATCGGGCTTGGAGGTCCTCACTGAAGTGGTCACGGCAGTCTCCAAAGGGTCAGGTGATCATCATGGCGTCTAGTTCACCCGCGGCGCGCCGCCTCGGTCACTCCCCGACCGCGGCGAGGTGATCGACCGCGGGCGCCCCCTCGGACCGGGCCTTTTCGGGGTCCATGGGCCATTCCTGGTCGAAACGCTTGGCGATGGCGATCAGCCGCTCCTCGAGCGCGGCGCGACCGCCAGCCATGCCGTCGATGTCGACGAGCTTGCGCTCGGACGCGGCGGCGTATTGCGCCATGACGGTCCCCAGCAGGTCTTCCCCCCTCGGGGTCAGCCGGATGAACAGGGCCCGCCGGTCGCTGGGATCGGCGATCCGTTCCGCCAAGCCGAGGTCCAGCAGCCGGTCCACGCGATAGGTGATCGTGGCCCGTGTCAGGGCGAGCCGCACGCCGAGCTCGGAGGGACGCACCGGCTTGCCGCCCTGATCACGCTTGATCGCCATCAGGACCCGCACATCCGACTGGCCGATGCCGTATTGCTCGGCGATCCCCTCGAGGATGCGGCCGAAGGCGATGCTCAGGTGACCGATGTGCATCATGATCGAGAAGGCCACGGGCTCGAGGTCCGGCCTCATGATGCGCCAGCTGGCGACCAGGCGCGCCAGCGGCCCCGCGACGCCGCCCTGCTCTTCCTCGCCGGCTGACACCTTCGCCATCTCCTCCTGAACGCGTGGCTCAACCGGATAGCGGCCCCATCCGCTGGAATCCAGATGCGTGTATTTTGATAACTTGAATCTCGAACTATCATAGTGTCAAATCGTGGCGCGGCGAATCCGGCTTAAACACCGGAACGCCGGCCGAGGGCTGCGGCCCTCGGAGACCAACAGGGGGGGAAGATCTATGACGCGTTCACATCAGCGCGCCCGGCTCTTGGGCGCGGTTTCGACTGCAGTCCTGTCCATGGCCGCGGGCGGCGGCATCGCCCACGCGGCGGACACGTCCGAGCACGCCGGCACGGTGACCGAGGTGGTGGTCACCGGCGAGCGCCGGGAGACCAAGCTGCAGAAGGTGCCGGTTTCGGTGGCGGCGATGACATCGCAGAAGCTGGAGAGCACCGGGGTCCAGAACTTCTACGATCTGCAGAGCCAGACGCCGTCGCTGAACATCGTCGAAACCGGCACGGCCAACCGCTTCATCAACATCCGCGGCGTGGGCGTCAGCGTCTCGACGCCGTTCCAATACGCCGGCGTCCCGCTGCACGTGGACGGGATGTACATCCCGAACTCGGCGGCCTTCATCCGCGACACCTATTTCGACGTGGACCGGGTGGAGATCTACCGCGGACCGCAAGGCACCTTCGCGGGCCAGAATTCCACCGGCGGCGCCGTGTTCGTGGTGACCAAGGCGCCGCAGTTCGACCACTTCGGCGCGCAGATCCAGCAGCTGGTCGGCAACTACGACTGGTACCAGACCCAGGGCTACGTGAACCTGCCGGTCAACGACACCATGGCCATGCGCATCGGCTTCAACGTCGAGAAGCGGTCGAGCTTCTATCACAACGAGGGCGGGGCCAATCCGTACGGATCCAACCAAGCGATCACCAACGCGCCTGGCAGCCTGAGCGTGATGAGCGTGCGTCCACAATTCCGCTGGCGTCCCAACGACCGCCTGGACGTGCGGCTGGAATACCTCCTCAACTACGAGTCCGACGATGGCCCGGCGGTGGTGCGCACGCGCCCGAACACCTTCAATGACCCGAAACAGCTGATCGACCCGTGGACGCTGCACTACGACGTGCCGCAGGCTTACAAGAACACGATCCAGCGCGGCATCCTGAACGTCCAGTACCAGCTCACCGACGACCTACAACTGAAGTCGGTGACCGGGGGCCAATACCAGAAGACCCACTTCGTGCTGGACGCGGACGCCTATACGCCGTTCCTGCCGGACCTCTACAACCCGGCGACCTACGTCGCCCAGTCGTTCAACGACTTCAAGGACGTCTATAATTATTGGTACCAGGAAGTGGACCTGGTCTCCACCGGCCAAGGCCCGCTGAAGTGGACCCTCGGCGGGATCGTCTTCAACGAGGTCGACTGGCTCTACAATCACACGCCCGGCTACAACCGGCTAAACTGCGCCACGCCGAGCCAGCCGCTGTGCACGACGCCATCGACCGTCAACAGCGGCTCGGACCTCAACTATCACCAGAGGTTCCGCAGCTACGCCGGCTTCGCCGATGCGACTTACACGCTGCTGCCCAACCTGCAGATCACCGCCGGGCTACGCTACACCGACTATAAGGTGGAGCTTGCGCCGGGCAGCACGGTGCGCAGCTCAGCTCCGCCGTACGGCATCTCCACCTGCGGCACGGTCAGCCTGAGCAATCCGGCGCCGAACCCTTGCAATGTCTACGGCGAGGGCAAGTTCAACCGCTTCACCGGGCGGGTCGCGATCAACTGGGCTCCGGTCCAGGACATCAACCTCTATGCGACCTTCAGCCAGGGGATGAAGCCCGGAGCCTTCTTCAGCCAGTTCACCCTGCAGGAGAGCCACGACACGCAGGTCGCTCGGGGCGAGACCCAATACAAGTCCGAGACGGTCCGCAACTATGAGGCGGGGATCAAGACCTTCCTGTTCGATCACCACGTCAGGGCCAACCTGTCGGGCTTCTATGAGGACTATCGCGACTACCAGGCTAACTTTGTCATCCCGGGCACCATCATCCCGCGCGCGGTCAACATCCCGAAGTCGCGGATCCTCGGGACCTAGGCGGAGCTGGAGGCGGCCTACGGCGGCTTCCGGGCGACCGCCAACGTCGCCTACATCAACTCCAAGATCCTGAGCGACTCGACGGTCAACGTCACCGGCAACTACCTCGCGCCGGGGTGCCCTGCGGGCCCGCCCCCGCTGTCCTCGACCTGCCTCTCGGTCGCGGCGGCGAGCGGTCTCACTTTGAACTACGGGGGCATCGGGCCCACCGGCCCGTTCTGGACCTTCGATCCGAAGGGACGGCCGCTCAACTACGCGCCCAACTGGACGTTCAACGCATCGCTGGAATACGACTTCCACCTGCCCAATGGCATTCTGACGCCGAGGCTGCAGTACGCATATATCTCCCAGCAGTGGGTGTCGCTGTACCACGCCTCCCAGGACTCGATGCCCGAGCATCACACCTTCGACTTCCGCCTGACCTATCAGGCGCCGGAGCACTGGCGCGTCGAGGGCTTCGTCACCAACCTGACGAACGAACTCTACGTCGCCGGCGTCGTGCCAGGGGCGAACGCCGCCAACGCCTCGGCCGGCGCGGTGAACCTGGGTGCGCCGCGGCAGTTCGGGATGCGGGTGCAGTACACCTACTGACCCCGAGCCTCGGATCCCGGCGGACCAGCCACCCGAGGAACGGTCCCGCCTCGCGCTATCCTCCCGATGCGCGAGGCGGGATGCTTTTTGATCGGCATCATCCGCGCCGCCGCCAAGCGGACGGCGCCCGCCAGGTCAGAAATGCGCCCCGACGCGGACCCCGAAGGTCCGGGGGGGCTTCAGGGTCACCGGCAGGAGCGGGATGCCCGGGAAATTCAGCCCGGTTCCGATGCCTTCCGGCTCGGCCTTGTTCTCGATGTTGTTGACGAACCCGGTGACGCTGAAGCGCCGGTCGGCGGTGTTGAAGGTCAGGGTCGCGTTGGTGCGCCAGTAGCCAGGCGCGACGGTGAACGGAGCGTAGCTCAGATTGGTGTAGCGCTCGGTCTCGTGGCGCGTGTTCACACCCAGAACCAGGTCCGCCCCGCCGGGCAGCGGGAAGGTCTGTTCGGCCCCGAGGTTGATGGTCCACTCGGGGGTCATCAGCTCGGGCCTGCCGCTGCAATCGATGCTGAACACCGGACCGTTCGGCGGCGGCACGAAGGTGGACGGGCAGACCGGGGCCGGCACGCCGCTCTGATAGACGAGGCTCTTGTACTTGGCGTCGATGTACTGGACGTCGCCGCTGAGCAGGGTGTTGGGCGTGACAAGGAACTGGCCCTCGACCTCGCCGCCCCTGATCCGCGCCTTGCCGGCGTTCTGGTTCGGGAAATAGGGGATCAGGGCCGGGCCGAGCTGGGCGAACAGCAGGGTGGCGATCTGCTGGCCGGTGTACTCCATGTCGAAGGCTTCGAGGTTCAGCTGGACCCTGTCGTCGAAGAATCGGTTCTTCAGCCCGACCGTGTAGGCGGTGACCTTCTCCGGGTCATAGGTGTTGGGAGCCCCGGGGATCGGATTGAAGTAGAAGCCGCCGGCCTTGAAGCCGGTCGAGACGTTGGCATAGAGCAGCGACTTGGGCGCAACATCGAACTCGATCCCGGCTTTCCAGTTGGTCTGGTCCCAGGACTTGGAGCCCACTGTCGGAAAGCCGAAGACCTGGAACGCAGTCGGCGGCACGAGCGGCGCCGCCTGTGGGGTGAAGTAGGTGTAGATGGCGTTCTGCGAGTTGGTCTTCTTGCGCTCGTAGGTGTAGCGGACGCCCCCGGCCAGCCGCAGCCTGGACGTCACCGCCCAGGTGGCCTGGCCGAAGACCGCGTAGGTGAAATCCGACACCGACAGGGCCTGAACCGGGTTCACCCCGGCGGTCTGGGCGTCGTAGACGGCGTTCCCGCTGGTGGCGCCGTTGAAGATGTAGCCGCCCAGGATGTAGCGCAGCGGCTGGTCGGTGCGGGAGGCGAAACGCAGCTCCGCCGAGGTCTGATGCGAGTGCTCGATCTCGCGGATCATCCCGCCGGCGACCGGGCTGAGGTAGTCCACATCGTCCGAGCGGAAGGCCGGCAAGAAGGTCAGGGTCCCTTCGAGCACCTTCCAGTCCGTTTCCTCCGAAACGCCCCAGTGGGTCCCCTTGTTGAAGGCGGTGTCGGGCAACGGGACCAGACCAGGCGGCGTCAGGGCGTGCGACTGAGCGACGATGCTGGTCCATGGGCTGGGACCGTAGAAGCCGCCCGTCGCCGGGCAGGGCGCGCCCACCGAATTCACCGGCGCCGGCGAGGCGACGCTGCAGTAGGCCGTGGCCCCCTGCCCCCGGTCGTCCTCATGCGCATAATCGGCTCTGAGCAGCAGCTTCAGGGTTTCGGTGGGATCCGCGCGCAGCGAGAGGCGCACCGCCTGCTGATCCTCGTCGCCCGTGCCGTCCGAGAAATAGCCGTCGTGCCGGACGGTCTGGAAGGCGACCCGTGCGGCCAGGGTCTTGGCGAGCGGAACGTTCAGGTCGCCCGAGCTGACGAACTCATTGTAGTTGCCGTACTCGGCCATCAGGTCGCCGCCGAGGCTGTAGGTCGGCTGGCGGCTGACCAGATTGACCGCGCCGCCCGTGGCGTTGCGCCCATAGAGGGTGCCCTGCGGCCCCTTCAGCACCTCGACCCGATCGAGATCGTAGAACAGCCCGTGCAGCGAGGTCGGCCGCGCCAGATAGACGCCGTCCATATTCACCGCGACCGAGGGGTCGCCGAACACATTGACCACCGCCGTGGTGATGCCCCGCACGATGACGCTGGTGTAGGGGCCAGTCCCCTGCTGGGCCTGCAGCGCGGGCACCACCTGGGTGAGCTGGTCCATGCTGACGATGTTGCGCTTGGTCAGCTCCTGGCCGCTGACCGCGGTGACGGGAACGGCCGTCCGCTGCAGGCTCTGTTCGCGTCGCTCGGCCGTGACCACGACCTCGGCCAAGGTCGACGGACTAGCCTGCGTGGCCGGTGCAGCCTGCGCCAGGGCCACGTGAGGCAGAACGACCGAGCCGGTCAAAAGCGCGGCGGCCGATGCAAATCCAAGATATCTGCTACGCATTGCAATCCCCCCAGGCGCGCGACCCCGAGGTCGCACGAATTCGCGCCTCCGGAGTCAGTGCTCACGGAAGTCTCGATTTGGAATTGCTAGGCGTTTGCAGGAAATCCGAGAAATCCGGATTCGGTATACCAGATATACGCTCGCGGAATTCAAGCCCGTCGAGAGATCGTCCTCAGCAGACCTAGGCGTGCGTCGGCTCCAGGCGCTCCCCATTGATCGTCAGCGGCTTGGCGGCGACCAGGATGAAGGCGATCCGGCAGGGCTTGTCGGTGGTGTTATGCCAAGCGTGGATGGTCCCTCGCTGGACCACCACGTCCCCGACTCCGACCGTCCTCACCGCGCCGTCATCAAGCTCCAGGTCGATGGCCCCCTCGATCACCACGCCGAAGTCGAGAGTCTGGGTCCTGTGCATGGGCGAGCGATGGCCGGGGTCTATGGTCATCACCCGGACGATCGCGCCGCCGCTGGCGATGCCCACGGGCTAGACGGCGCTTTCGGCAGGTCCATCGTTGTCGGCCGGAAGCTCGTCGGTCGACCAGACGATCGCCCCGAGCGCCTCCTCCTGGATGGTCTCGTCGATGGCGAAGACCGCCCGCCCCCGGGGGTCGTGCCCGGTCACGATACGCCTGAACTTCGCGTCCATGGATCGCCTCCGCCCGCAGGATCCGGGAACTATGGCCGCGCTTCGTGGCCCTGGTCCAGCCGCAGCCTCGGCCGCCGCCCGCATCGGGTCGGCCGA
The DNA here is from genome assembly GCA_964614675.1 of uncultured Caulobacteraceae bacterium. GTDB lineage: Bacteria > Pseudomonadota > Alphaproteobacteria > Caulobacterales > Caulobacteraceae > JANWHQ01. Next base: position 7,157 of record CAZTMF010000039.1, read on the forward strand.
TACGACCAATCCGAACAACGGATTTCCTAGCAGACAGCCGATGTGATCACTCGCAAGATGACGCAAACAGGGACCAGGGGGGAGCCCAGCGATGAATGTCTCCGCGATCGCGCGGCGAGAAACCCCGATGACGCGGGACGAGGCGCTGGCCAGGGCGCGTGACCTCGCCGAGACCCTGCGCAAATATGTCGACGAGGCGGAGACCAATCGCCGCCTGCCCAGGGCGGCGGTCGAGGCGATGCACGCCTCCGGCCTCCTGCCCATGGTCCGGCCCGCCCGCTGGGCCGGGTTCGAGATGGACTGGATGACGCTGCTCGACTGCGTCGCCGAGGTCGGCAAGGTCTCCGGATCGCTGGGCTGGTGCTTCTGCTTCCTCATGCAGCACCAGTGGGTGCTGAGCTACTTTCCGGAAGCCGCCCAGGCGGCGGTCTACGGCCGCGACCCCGACCCGCGCATCGTCACCTCCTTCGGAGCCTTCGGGAAGGCCGAGCCCGCGCCCGACGGCTACAAGGTCAGCGGCGACTGGGCCTTCGGCTCGGGCGGCGACCACTGCACCTGGGCGATCGTCGGCGCTCCGGTGATCGGACCCCAGCCAGGCATGCGCTGGTTCCTGCTCCAGCGCGGCCAGTTCAGCATCCGCGACACCTGGAACAGCGTCGGCCTCAAGGGCTCGGGCAGCAACAACATCGTGGTCGAGGGGGCGATCGTGCCCGAGGAATTCAGCCTGGACCTCGGCGCTGCCTACGGCGGTCACGCACCAGGGTCCAAGTTCCTCGACGGCCCACTCTACCAGGCGCCGCTGAGCTCGCAGTTCCAGTTCGGCCTGCTGAGCCCGATGATGGGCGTCGCCCGCGGCGCGCTGGAAACCTTTGTGGAGTTCAGCCGCGACCGGGTCGGCGGCATGACCGGATCGAAGGTCGCCGAAAGCCCCCTGCTCCAGGTCCGCATCGGCGAGTCCGCAGCCGAGATCGACGCTGCCTACGCTGTTCTCGACCGGATCAGCCGCGGCGTGATGTCCGGCGAGTTGGCCACTCCTGCGGTCGCCGCCCGTGTCGGGCGCGACTTCGGGCTCTGCGCCAAGCTGATGGTCCAGGCGGCGGACCGCCTGTTCGCCGTCGCCGGCGCGCGCGGTCTGAACGAGGCCAGCCCGCTGAGCCGGCACTGGCGGGACGCCCATGCGATCTCCAACCACGTGGCCCTGAATTCGGAGAGTCTGTTCCAGGCCTTCGGCCGCCAGGCCCTGGGCCTGGCGCCGCCCGGGAGATGAGCTGATGGCCAACAGGCCTTCACCCACGGCCTGCACGACCTCGGCAATGGCGGCTGGGCCTATCTCCAGCCGGACGGCACCTGGGGCTGGAGCAACGCCGGCCTGATCGAGAGTCGCGGCGAGACGCTGCTGGTCGACACCCTGATGTGCGTGAAGATCACTGCCGACATGCTCGAGGAGATGCGCAAGTCAGTGCCCGCGGCTGCTCATATCGGCCGGCTGGTGAACACCCATTCGAACCCCGACCATGTCCTCGGCAACCAGCTTGTGGCGGACGCCGAGATCATCTCGGCCAAGGCCACCGCCGAGGCCATCGCGGCTATGAACCCCGAGAACTTCGTCAACATGACCAAGAACTGGCAGGCCATGGGCGAGGGCGGCGAGTTCATGTTCGAGACCATGGGACGCAAGTTCGACTTCACGGGAGTCACCGTCACGCCGCCCACCCGGACCTTCATGGGCGAGATGGAGGTGCAGATCGGGGACAAGACCGTGCATCTGGTGGATCTCGGGCCGGCCCACACCGAGGCGGACACCATCGTCTATGTCCCCGAGGACAAGGTGGTGTTCACCGGCGACCTCCTGTTCAACGAAGGCCATCCGATCGTCTGGTCCGGTCCGGTGCAGAACTGGATCGACGCCTGCGACTACATGCTGGGCCTGGACGTCGAGACCGTGGTCCCGGGCCACGGGCCGATCACCGACAAGACGGCCGTCCGCAACTTCAAGACTTATCTGGAATATATCCGCGCTGAGGCCCGGGCCCGCTACGACGAAGGCATGTCCTGGGAGGCGGCCGGCCGGGACATTGCGCTGGACGCCTTCAGGGGCTGGACTGACGAGGAGCGCATCGTCGCCAACGTCTTCGCCCTCTATCGCGAGTTCGGCGCCAACTTCGGGCCGAATGAAGGGCGCGACCTGTTCGGCGCCATGGGGCGATACCGCAAGCTCAAGCACGCTCACGGCGACCACGGCCATGGGGAAGGCTGATGCAGCTTCTCAAGGCTCACGTGGTCGGCTCCATGCTGCGGCCCGCGGGCCTGGCGGAGCAGCTTCGCGCCTATCGCGCGGGTGAGATCGACGCGGCGGAGTTCAAGACGGCGGAGGACGCGGCGGTCGACCTCGCCCTGCGGGTCCAGCAGGAGGCGGGAATCGACCTTGTCACCGACGGCGAGCAAAGGCGTCTCGCCTTCGGCGACGTACTGTCCCGATCGGTCGACGGCATCGAGCCGGACGAGCCGAACCAGATCGGCCACGGCGGAATGTGGCATGGCGAGACGGACGCGACCGCGACGCTCGAAATCTCCTCGCCGACGGGCGGGGTGATCACCCGCAAGCTGATGCGGCGAGATTCCCAGGCGCTGGAAGAGTTCGTCTATGCCCGGGCCAGGCGCCCGGGCCCCGTCAAGGTGACGCTCCCGAGCCCGACCATGTTCATGGCCTCGTGGTCCTCCGCCCGGTCGGCGGGCGCTTATCCCAGCCTCGTCGACGCCCTTGACGACGTCGTGGAGATCCTTCGCCAGGAGGTCCACGCCCTGGCGCTGGCGGGCTGCCGGCACATTCAGTTCGATGCGCCGGAGGCCACCTTCGCCATCGACCCGGAAAGCTCGCCGGCCCTTCAGGCGGGCGGCGTCAGCCGGGAAAGGTTCTGCGACGAGGTCGTGAGCCGGTTGAGGGAAGTGGCCACCGAGCCGGGCGTGAACTTTTCCGTCCACTTCTGTCGGGGCAATGCGCGGGGCCATTGGCATTCCGCCGGAGGCTACGATCCGATCGCTCCGCTCCTGTTTCCCCGGCTGGATCGGTTCAGCTATGTGCTGCTTGAATACGACACCGATCGGGCGGGAGGATTCGAGGCCCTGCGCCATCTGCCGGAATCGACCTGCGCCGTCCTCGGCCTGATCAGCACCAAGACCGGAGCGCTCGAAGATCCGAAGCGGCTGGAACAACGCATCTCGGAGGCCGGCCAGTACTTCCCGCGCCGGCAGCTGGGCGTCTCGCCACAATGCGGCTTCGCGTCCGACGCCGGCGGCAATCCGATCAGCTTCGAACAGCAGGAGGCCAAGCTCCGGCTCGTCGGCCGCATCGCGCACGAGGTGTTGGAGGCATGACGACAGAGATCAACGAAACCCACGACCCGGCGCGCCGCAGCTGGGTGACCTCTGCCAACGATCCGGGCGGCGATTTTCCGATCCAGAATCTGCCGTTCGGAGTCTTCCGCCGGACCGGTGGACAACCCCAGGGCGGCGTCGCCATCGGCGACCAGGTCTTCGACCTGGCGGCCGGCGTGCGCGAGGGGCTGTTCGAGGGGGATGCCCTGGCCGCCGCGCGCGCCGCCGCGGGTGAAACGCTCAATCCGCTTATGGCCATGGAGCCGCGCTTCACCTCGGCGCTGCGGCGACGACTGTCAGAGCTTCTTTCGCTAGAGGGCGCGGGCGAGACGGCCAGGACGCGCGCCGAGGCGCTGCTCGCGCCCATGGCCGGGTGCGTCCTGGAGCTCCCTGCCGCGATCGGCGACTACACCGACTTCTCCTGCTCCACCCATCATATGCTGCGCATGGGCGGGGGAACGGTGAGGCCCGTCTTCCTTCAGCTGCCGGTGGGCTATCACGGCCGGGCCAGCTCGGTCCGCGTCTCGGGCGCCGAGGTGCGCCGGCCCCTGGGCCAGGTCGCGGGCAAGGACGGCCAGGTGGTGTTCGGACCGGAGCCGCAACTGGATTTCGAGCTCGAGTTCGCCGCCTTCGTCGGGCGCGGAAACGCCCTTGGCCAACCGATCCCTATCGCCCAGGCCGAAGACCACATCTTCGGCTACTGCCTGCTGAACGACTGGTCCGCCCGCGCCATCCAGTTCTTCGAGATGGCGCTGGGACCGTTCCTGGGAAAGAGCTTCCTGACCACCATCTCGCCTTGGGTGGTCACCCGCGAGGCCATGGCGCCGTTCCGCACCGCCGCCTTTGGCCGGCCCGAGTCCGATCCGTCAATCCCGGCTTACCTGACGGACGAGGCCGACCGCCGCGAGGGTGGGCTCGATGTGCGGCTGGAGGTGTTCCTGTCGACCGAGGCCATGCGCCGGCGGCGCGACCCACCTCAACGGATCGTCGCCTCGAATTTCCGCAACATCTACTGGACCCTGGCCCAGATGCTGACCCACCACGCCTCGAACGGCTGCGACCTTCATCCCGGCGATCTCTTCGCCAGCGGCACGGTCTCGGGCCCGGAGGACGAGGCCAAGGCCTGCCTTATGGAGGCGAACGAGCGCGGCTCGCGCGCCCTGCCCTTGCCGGACGGAGAGACCAGGCTCTGGCTGGAAGACGGCGACGAGGTGCGTATCCGCGGGAAGGCGATGAAGGACGGGTTCGTCTCCATCGGCTTCGGCCCGTGCGACGGACGGGTCATCCCAGCATGAGCGAGGGTGGGGTCTACAGCTGCGGTCCCGGCGGTCACGCCGGCGCATCGGGCGGCGGCACGATCGCCCGGCGGGGCGGACGGAGCGCGGTGATCGACATCCACTGTCACCTCGCGATCCCTTCGGCCGACGCCATGATGCGGCCGCACCAGAACCCCGCGGCGATCTCGATCAACAGCTTCACCTCGCCGGCCTCCGACGAGGTGAATCGCAAGCAGTTCGCCCAGATCGGTCGCAAGCTCGCTTCCATCGACGACCATATCGCCGACATGGACGCCACGGGCGTCGACATCCAGGCGATCTCCCCCTCCCCCGGCCAATACTATTACTGGGCCGCGCCCGAGCTGGGCCTCGACGCCGCGCGGATGGTCAACGACGGCATGGCCGAGGCGGTGGCCCGCCATCCCGACCGGCTCGTCGGCATGGGAACCGTACCGTTGCAGTCGGCGGAATTGGCTGTGCGAGAGCTGAGGCGCCTGACCGGGGAGCTCGGCCTCCGGGGCGTCGAGATCTCGTCCAACGTCGACGGGCGCGAGCTGGCCGACCCCGAATTCCGGCCGTTCTTCGCCGCGGCCGAGGAACTGGGGGTGCTGGTCTTCATGCATCCGCTGGGCTTCACCCACGGCCAGCGGCTGTCGGAGCACTACTTCAACAACTTGATCGGCAATCCCTTGGAGTCGACCATCGCCGTCGGCCACCTGATCTTCGGCGGCGTGCTCGACGACCATCCCGGGCTCAAGCTCTGTGTCGCCCACGGGGGCGGCTATCTGCCGGGCTACATCGGCCGGATGGACCACGCATTCCGGGCCCGGGAAGACTGCCGCCAGCACATCCACCGCGAGCCCTCGAGCTATATGCGCCAGCTCTATTTCGACACCCTGGTCTTCGACCGGCGCGAGCTGAAGTATCTGGTCGAAACCTACGGCGCCGACCACCTGATGATGGGCACCGACTATCCCTTCGATATGTCCGAGGCCGACCCGGTCGGCTTCCATTCGGAGCTGTCGGAAGCCGATCGCGAGAAGATCCTGGGCGGAACCGCTGCGCGCCTGCTTGGCCTCGAAACGCCGGCGCGGGCCTGAGGCGGAACCTGTCAGCTATTGCCGGGGCGGCGCCGGCGGCCGGAAGCTGAGGCCCTCGGCCTCGAGCTGTGCTTGCAGCTTCGCCTCCAGCTCGAGGGCGCGCCGGACCGCCGGCCGCGCCGCCATGCGCCGGTCGTGCTCGATCAGGGCCGGGAACGGAGTGGGTTCGAAACCTGCGCCCGTGATTCGAAACCAGACCCAATTCAGGTAGGCGTCCATCAGCGACCAGCGCTCCCCGTACCACCATGGGCCCTGCTGCAGGCGCCGTTCGGCAGGGGCGAGAGCCTGGATCATCGCCTCGACGGCCAGACGATAGACGCTCGCCTGGGCTTGGGGATTATCCGCGAAGAAGGTGGGTATGCGGATGCGGGTCACGATCGGGTGCAGGGTGGCCGCGCAGTAGCAGAGGTCCGCGACCTGATGGGCGTCTTCGATGTCTCCAGCCACGGTCGGCAGCAGCACCGCTTCTGGAAAGCGTCGCGCGAGATACCGCAAGATGGCGGTGTTCTCGACGATCACAGATCCGTCGATGCGCAGCGCCGGAACCTTG
>CAZTMF010000040.1:0-13368 GCA_964614675.1 uncultured Caulobacteraceae bacterium
TGGACGAGGGCATGGTGCGCGAGGCCACCGCCCACAACGACATCGGCTTCCACACTTTCTTCAAACGCGGCTGGAAGCGCTTTTACCTCAAGTGGTACGATGACCCGGTTCCGTCGGCCGAGGCGCTCTGTCCCCAGACGGTCGCCCTGCTGAAGCAGGTTCCGTCCGTGCACGGCGCCATGTTCGCGACCCTGCCCCCGGGCGGGCGGCTGGGCGCCCACCGCGACCCCTTCGCCGGCAGCCTGCGCTATCACCTGGGCCTCAGAACGCCCAACGACGATGGCTGCTGGATCGAGGTCGACGGCCGACGCTACAGCTGGCGCGATGGCGAGGCGGTGATGTTCGACGAGACCTATGTCCACACCGCCGGCAACGACACCGAGGTCACCCGCCTGATCCTGTTCTGCGACGTGGAGCGGCCGATGTGGGGCCCGGCAGGGGCCATCAACCGCTTCATCATGCGCCATGTCATGCGCGCGACGGCGACCCAGAACGTCGAGGGCGAGCGGATCGGGGCGATCAACCGCGCCTTCGGGGCGATCCATGCGGTGAAGGAGGCCGGCCAGCGGCTGAAGGCCAGGAACCGCCGGCTCTACTACACTCTGAAGTACGCCCTGATCGCCGCCGTGCTCGTGCTGGTGCTCTGGCCGTACTAAGGCGGAGGGGGCAGGGGGAATGGATCAGCCAATCGCGGCGCGCCGCGCGCCCCTGAAACGCAGCATGCGGGTGATGGGGGTGCTGCTGCTCACCCTCTCCGGCGTGACGCCGGCGTCCTCGGTGTTCATCGGCGTGCCCGAGGTGATCTCCGAGGCCGGCACCGGCGCGCTGATCAGCATGCTGATCGGCGCGATGCTCGTGATCCCGATCGCCTGCGTCTACGCCGAGCTCAGCTCGGCCTTCCCGATCGCGGGCGGGGAGTACGCCCTGGTCGGACGCACGCTCGGGCCGGCTCCGGGCTTCGCGATCCTGGGCCTCACAGTCGCCGTCAACATGCTGTCGCCCGCGGTGCTGGCCCTGGGTGTGGCCACGAACCTCACACCGATCTTCCCCGGCCTGAACCCGACCTGGACCGCGGAGGCGATAATCGGGGCGACCACCTTGCTCAGCGTCCTGCACATCCGCACCAACGCCTGGGTGACGGGCGTCTTCCTGTTCCTGGAGCTGGCGGCGCTGGGCGCCCTGACGGCGCTGGGCGCCCTGCACGCCCATCATCCCCTGGCCGGGTTCCTGACCCATCCGATGACCCTGGCCGGCGGCGACCTCCATCCGGCGAGCGCGGCGGCGATCGGGCTCTCCGTCTCGGTGGCGATCTTCGTCTACAACGGCTTCGGCAGCGCGGTGTACTTCGCCGAGGAGATGCACGAAGCGCCGCGGCTGGTCGCCCGCACGATCCTCTGGGCCGGGTTGATCAGCGTGTTGACCGTCCTGATTCCGGTGACGGCGGTGCTGGCGGGGGCGCCGGACCTGAAGGCGCTGGTGGGATCGGAGAGCCCGTTCTACGCCTTCCTGGACTCCACCGGCGGCGGCTGGCTGAAGACGGCCATGGGGCTCGCTGTGGCGCTGGCCATCCTCAATGCAGTGCTCGCCTGCATCCTGCAGAACAGCCGGTTCTTCTACAGCTCAGGCCGCGACGAAGCCTGGCATCCGGTGATCAACGCCGCCTTCCAGGCGACCCACGCACGGTACAACTCGCCCTGGATCTCGACCCTGGCGGCCGGCGGATCGGCCATGCTGATGTGCTTCGTCGGCCTGGACCGGCTGCTCGTGCTGACCGGCGCGGGCCTCGCCTTCACCTACGCCGCCCTCTGTGTCGCGGCGATCGTGGGGCGGCGCAACGGGACGACCCTGGCGGCGGCCTGGCGCATGCCGCTGGGCGCAGGGGTCGCGGCCCTGGGTCTTCTGGGATCGGGTTATGCGCTCTGGGCCGAATGGCTTGATGCCGACGTCGGCCGAATGAGCCTGATCGCCACCGCCGCCTTCCTGGCCGTCTCCATGATCTATTACGGAGCGGTGGTGAGGCGGCGGGGCGTCTGGGTGATCCAGGATCCGGCCTAGGCGGCGGCTTTGGCCTTGTTCCCGGCCCAGATGGCCATGACCATCAGACCGCCGACGATCGCGATGTGCTCGAGCACGGTGTAGAACTCGGTGTGCGCCTGAGGCTCCTTCATGGTCCAGAAGGCGTGGGCGATCGGGATGGTCAGGGCGGTGAAGCCCCCCAGCAGGGCCGCGCCGGCCCAGGCCCATTTGTCGGTGAAGACCACCAGCACCGTTCCGACGAGCAGCGTCGCCAGGGTGAAGATCGCGAAGAACAGCGGCGGGTTCAGGTTGAAGTGGGCCATGGTCCCCAGCCATGCGCTGAAGCCCATGCCGTGCTCGACGAACGCCGCCCAGAACGGCGTCGTCAGGATGATCCGCGCCAGGATCTGGAACAGCCGATTGTAAGTAATCGCATTCACCCAATTGGGCGCCATGTCGTATCCCCCCTATGAACACCGCTTGCGCGGCGGCGCGCGAGTGTTCGGTAAATCGGCGATAAATTCAACGTGGCTCAGCTTCAGGCCGGCCAGCCGCCGGCGCCCAGGGCCTGGAACAGAGCCACGGTGTCGGCGTAGCGGGCCGCCCGGGCCTGGATCAGGGCGATGCGGGCCTGGTGATAGGCCTGTTCGGCGTTCAGCACCGAGACGCCGCTGACTTCACCGAGCCGCACCTGCTCTTTCGAGATCTCCAGGCTTCGCGCGGCCGACGCCTCGGCTCGGACGGCGGCGCCCAACCCTTCGTCGTCGAGCTCCAGCGCCTGGATGGCGTCGGCGACGTTTTGGAAGGCTTGCAGCACCGCCGACCGGTACTGCTCGCGCGCCTGGTCGTAGGCGGTGCGGGCGGCGCGCTCCTGATGCCTGAGCTGACCGCCCTCGAAGATCGGCTGGGCGACCTCGCCGGCGACCTGCCAGAACAGGTTGGACGAGGAGGTCAGACCGACCAGAGTGGAGGCGGCGCTGCCCCCGCTGGCGGTCAGGGTGATCTGGGGCAGGCGGGCGGCGGCGGCCACTCCGACGGCGGCGCTGGCGGCATGCAGATTGGCCTCGGCCGCGCGGATGTCCGGCCGACGCTCAACCAGCGCCGATGGCAGACCGATGGGGACCTCGCGGGGGAGCGACAGCCTGGCGATTTCGACGGTTCCGGCCGGGCCTTCGGCGGGGAAGCGGCCGCCCAGGATCGAAAGCAGGTCGCGCTCCTGGGCCAGCTGCTTCTCCAGGGGCGGCAGGGACTGCTCGGCCTGGGCCAGCGCCGTCTCCTGGGCCGCCACGTCCGCGCCTGAGATCTGGCCAGCTGCGTGCTGCGTCTTCAGAAGCGCCAGCAGCCGGGTTTCGTCGGCGATGATATCGCGTGTGGCGGCGATCTGCTCGCGCAGGCTGGATTCCTGGAGTGCAGCCTGCACCACATTGGAGGCCAGGGTCAGATAGGCCGCCTCGGTCTGGAATTCCTGGGCCTCGGCGCGGGCCGCAGCCCCCTCGACCTGCCGGCGCAGGCCCCCGAACACGTCCGGCGTGTAGGACACCGTCACCTGGGGCGTGAGCAGGGTATAGCTCTGGGCGTTGTTGGCCGGCGTCGGGGCCAGGGTCGCGGAGGTCCGCGTCCTCAGCGCCTGGAAGTTGGCCGCCGCCGTGGGCAGCATCGCCCCGCGCTGTGCATAGAGCAGTTCGCGCGCCTGGCTGAGCGCGGCCTCGGCCGCAGCGGTGTCGGGGTTGTGAGCCAGGGCCTGGGCGACCAGGGCGTCCAGCTCGGCGGAATGGAACACGGTCCACCAACGCGCCGGGATGTCCATGCCCTCGACGATCCGCTGGGCTTCGGCCGACGCCGGCGCCCGCTCGGCGCCGGGTGGGGCGAAGCTCGCGGCCTTGGGCGGCGCCGGGCGCCGGAAATCGGGCCCCACGGCGCAGCCTGCCAGGGCCGTGGCGGCGCAGGCGAGCATGGCGGCGCGGCGGAGCATCGGCGCGACGCTCGCTGCTTGGGAGATTCCGGTCAAGCTGGAGACCTCAGGGCCGAGAGCTTCGCGTAGGGTGAAGCGGCTATAAGCGCAGCCACCTACAATAGGCTGTCGGTCGAGAACCGCGGCGAGGCGCAGCGGAGCGTTGGGCGCATGAGACTCTTGGTGGTCGAGGACAATGAGGAGTTGGCCGAACTCCTGCGCCGCGGTCTGGAGGCCGAGGGGTTCGATGTGGATCAGGCTTTCACCGCTGAGGATGCCTCCGGCGCCCTGAAGGACGCGCGCTACGCCGCCGTGGTGCTCGATCTCGGCCTGCCCGACCGCGACGGCTCGGCCGTGTTGCGCGACCTGCGCGGGCGGCGCGACAGCACGCCCGTTCTGGTGCTGACCGCGCGCGGCGGCCTGCACGAGCGGGTGGCGGGCCTCCAGTCCGGCGCGGACGACTATCTGGTCAAGCCCTTCGCCCAGGAGGAGCTCGTGGCCCGCCTCAGGGCCCTGTTGCGGCGGCCGGGCGAGATGCTGGGCCGGGTGCTGCAGACCGCGAACCTCGCACTCGACACTGAGGGCCGTCAGGCCTTCGTCGATGGCCACGCCGAGTTGATGTCGGCCCAGGAGCTTACGCTGCTGGAGGTGCTGCTGCGGCGCGCCGGCAAGGTGGTGCCCAAGAGCTACATCGAGGACCAGCTGTTCGGGATGACCTCCGAGGTGGGCAAGAGCGCCGTGGAGGTCTCGGTCTACCGCCTGCGTAAACGGCTGGAGATCATGGGCGCCAAGGTCGAAATCCACACGGTGCGGGGATTGGGCTACATGCTGGCGGACATCGTCGGGTGAAGCTCCTCAACTCCCTGCTCGGGCGGATTATCTGGCTGCACCTGCTGGCCGTGGCCGCCATGGCGGTGGTGTTGCCCCTGGCCGTCCGGTACCTGCTCAACTCTACGGCCTCCAGTTTCGAGCATCAGACGGTCCGTCGGCGCGAGGCGGCCATCGCCGAGGCCCTGGACCGCACGCCTTCGGGCTGGCGGCTGAACCTTCCCCCGTCGCTCAAGGCCGAATACGCCCAGGCCACATCGGGCTTCGCCTACGCCATTCTCGACTCCCGAGGGCGGGTGCTGTTCTCGTCCCTGCCGGGCCACGGTGGGCTGTTCCCCCAGAGCGCCAGCTCCACCAGCCCAACCTTCTACGACCGGGCGCACGGGGCGGCGGTCTATTACGGCGGAAGCTTTCCCGAGCGGCGCGGCGGCCAGGTCGCCTGGGTGCAGGTGGCTCAGGACCTGGAACATCCCGACGTGGTGGTCGACGACATCGTCTCGACCTTCCTGCAGAAGATCGCCTGGTTGATCATCCCCATCCTGCTTGTCCTGGCGGCTATAGACTTCGTCATCGTCCGCCGGGCCCTGGCGCCGGTCAGCAAGGCCTCCGACATGGCCCGCAGGATCGGGCCCCAAAGCCTTCAGGTGCGCCTGCCGACCGACCGGCTGCCCAACGAGATCGTCCCGCTCGCCCTCGCGGTGAACCAGGCGTTCGACCGCCTGGAGCAGGCGTTCCGCATCCAGCGCGAATTCACCGCTGACGCCGCGCATGAGCTGCGCACCCCGCTGTCGATCCTGCGCGCGCGCCTGGGCGGCATCCGCGATCTGGAGCTGCGCCGCGAGCTCGAGGCCGACAGCGACCGCATGGCGCGGATCATCGGCCAGCTGCTGGACGTGGCCGAGCTCGACAGCTTCGTGCTGGATCCCGCCGCCGCCGCCGACCTTCGGGCCCTGGGCCAGGAGGTCGTGCAGTACATGGCGCCGATGGCCGTGGCGCGGGGGCGTCAACTGGCCCTCGCCGGGGGCCGCCGACCGGTCTGGGTCCGGGGTGATGGGGAAGTGCTGTTCCAGGCGGTCCGCAACCTCGTGGAAAACGCCCTCGCGCACGCGCCGAAGGGTACGACCGTCGAGGTCAAGGTGGAGCCCCAGGGGGTGCTCAGGGTGCTCGACCGCGGCCCGGGCGTTCCGCCAGCCGAGCGGGAGCTCCTGTTCCAGAGGTTCTGGCGGCGCGACCGCTCCAAGTCGGGCGGAGCGGGGCTGGGCTTGGCCATCGTCAAGCGCATTGTCGAGACCCACGGCGGCGAGGTCCTGGTCCAGGGCCGCAGCGGCGGGGGCGCGGCTTTCATCATCCGCCTGAACCGTGCAGAGGCGCCCGAAGGCGTCCCGGACGCAAGGTCGCGCAGGGTTTCTCCGCCCGAGACGGACGATGTCTGAGGCGCGAGCCTCGCTTCCCGGATAGGATTTCTTCGATTCGGCGCCACGCGCCGGCCGCGGCCTGCCGGGCGACCGGGTCACGGCGAAGGGGGACGCCCGTGGGCGATGCACGAACCCTGTTTCGATCGGCTTTGGCCGTCGCCCTGGCGGCCTTGACGACGGCCGCCGCGGCCGGGCCGATCCTGTCAATCTCGCCCGATGCGCAGCAGCGCCTGGGCGTCGCCACCGCCACCCTCACCGCCCAGCGCCGGCAGGTTCAGGTCGCCGCCTTCGCCAAGGTGCTGGATCCAGGTCCGCTGGCGGTGCTGGAATCCGATCTCGACACCGCAATCGCGGCGGCGGCCGCCTCCAGCCGCGAAGCCGCGCGCGCCCGAGCGCTCAGCCCGGGCAATGCCGCCATGGCCGCCAAGGACGCCGAGGCGGCCATCTCCCAGGCGGGTCAGGATCAGGCCAAGCTCAGCCTGCTCCGTCGGCGTGTCGGGCTGGAATGGGGTCCTGGCCTGGCAAGGCTCCCGGACGTCCGCCGCCAGGCGCTGGTCACCGCCCTGTCGCAGGGCCGCGCGGCGCTGGTGCAGGTCGACACGCCTGACAGCGAGGGTCAGGCCGGCGCCCGCGCCGTGGAGATCGACATAGGCTCGGGCACGGTCCGTGCGCCGGTGATCGGCCCGTCGCGCGTCGCGGAATCCCGGCTGCAGTCATCGGGTCTGATCGCCCTGGTGACGGGCCCCCAGGCGGTGCTGTTCTCGGTGGGTCTGACCCAGAGCGCGCGGATCGACCAGTCGAGCTCGCAGACGGGGGTGATCCTGCCTCGCAGCGCCCTGATCCGCTATGAGGGCGTCGAATGGGCCTACGTCCGGCGCGGGCCGGCCCAGTTCGAGCGTCGTCAGGTCGTCCAGCCCCAGCCTGGGAAGGACGGCGATTTCGTCGCCCAGGGGTTCAGCCCGGGCGAGGCGGTGGCGGTGCGGGGCGTCGCCGGTCTGTTCGCGGCCGAGCAGGGCGCGCCCCTGCGCGGACGCTGAGGGATGTTGAGGGGGGCGATCTCCTGGTCGGTGCGCCGCCCGCGGGTCGTGGTCTTCGCCTGGCTCTGCATCGCCGCGGCGGCGACGGTCTTCGCAGCCGGCTCGCGGCGCGAGATGTTCCCGCCGCTGGCGCCCGGTTCTGCGACGGTCCAGACCGAGGCGCCGGGCCTGGCCGCCGACCAGGTGGAGCGCTTGGTCACCCGCCCGCTGGAAAGCGCCCTGCAGGGGGAGACTGGCGTGGCCTCGGTGAGGTCGGATTCGACCCAGGGCCTGTCGGTCATCACCCTCGAATTCGCGCCGGGCGCCAATGCGGACGAGGTGCATCAGCGGTTGGCGGGCCGCGTCGCCTCGGGCGCGCGCGAGCTTCCGGCCGGGGTCGACCCGCCCCAGCTGCAGCCCCTGACCTCGCCGGCGGGCGACGTCCTGAAGGTCGGCTTCACAAGCTCGAGGCTCGATCCGATGCAGCTGCGCAGCCTGGTGCAGTGGGTCGTGCGGCCGCGGATCCTGGCGGTTCCCGGCATAGCGCGGGTCTCGGTCTATGGCGGCCAGACGCGGCGGATCGAGGTGCGGGCGCGGCCCGGCGACCTTTCCGACAGCGACCTGGGCCTGCTCGACATGGTCAAGGCGGTGCAGAGGGCCACCAGCGTCGCCGGCGCCGGCTTCATCGACACGCCGACGCAGAGGGTGCTGATTGAGCCTCGCGGCCAGGCGTTGACCGCCGACCAGGTCGCCGCCGGCCAGATCCAGTCCGCTGGCTCGGCGCCGGTGAAGATCGGCGACGTGTCGGACGTGGTCGATGCGCCCGCGCCCGCGGTCGGCGACGCCCTGGTGATGGGCCGGCCAGGCGTGATGCTGGCGGCCGAGGCCCAGTACGGCGCCCCCACGGTGGATGAAGCTAAGGCGGCCGATCGCGCCCTGGACGAGCTGAGGCCCGCCCTGGCGGCCCAGGGGGTCATCGTCACCTCAGGGCTCGACCAGGCGGACCATGCGATCGTCGCGGCCGTGCGCAGCGTTTTCATCGACCTTGCAATCGGCGCCGCACTCGCCTTCGTCCTGATGCTGTTCGCCCTGCGCGACCTTCGCGCGGCGGCGATCTCATTCGTGACCTTCGTCCTGGCGATGGCCCTCGCGGCAGCGGCCCTCCGGGCGCTGGGCATGAGCCTCAACACCATGACCCTGGGCGGGCTGGTGCTGGGGCTGGGCGTGGTCATCGACGACGCTCTGATCGACGTGGAGAACATCCTGAGCCGCCTGCGCGACGCGGGCGCGCGCCATGCCTCCCACGCTGAGGCGGTGGTCCGGGCCTCCCTGGAGGTGCGCGCGCCGGTGCTGGTCGGCGCCCTGGTGATCGCCATGTCCCTGTCGCCGCTCGTGTTCCTGCCCGGAACCGTCGGCGCCCTGCTGCGGCCCCTCGCCCTCGCGGCCATGCTGGCGATGGCCGCCTCGGTCCTGACCACGGTGTCAGTGACGCCCGCCCTGGCCATGCTTCTCCTGCCGCACGTGGGTCCAGAACCGCATCCGTCGATCGTCGCCCGGCTGAGAAGCGCCCAGGGCCGCTGGCTCGAGCGGCGGTGCGCGCGGCCGGGCCCTGCCGTCTGGCCCGCCCTGGCGGCGGTGGCCGTCACCGCCCTGGTCCTCGTCCTGCTCGGCAAGTCCGGGCCGCCGGAGCTGCACGGCGGGCGGGTGCTGGTCTATCTGAGCGCGCCCGGGTCGATCTCGCCCGAGGCCATGCGCGATCTGGCAGGCCGCATCAGCCGCGATATCCTCGCCGTCTCCGGCGTGCAGACCGTCTCCGCCGAGATCGGCCGCGACCCGACCGACGAACGGGCCTGGAGTCTCGGCCGCGCGGAGCTCGATGTCGGGCTGGGCCCGAGCCCCTCGGTCGCGGCCCAGGAACGGGTCGCCCGCGGCGTCCGCAAGCTCCTCGCCGGTTATCCTGGCCTCGGGGCCACGGTCAGTCCGTCCTTCGGCGAGGACGGCGCCGCGGAGGTCCCGCCGGGCCGCTTCGCGGTGGCGGTGGTCGGCGACGACTCCCAGGCGCTCCCCGCTGTGGCCGATCAGGTCGCCGCCGCGCTGCGCGCCCTGCCGGACGCCCGCGAGGTGCGGACGCCCGCAGAACCTCTGGCGCCGGCGGTGCGGGTGGACCTGAACTTCCGGAGTCTGGCGATCTACGGCCTCTCGGCCGCCGACGTGATGGAGACGGTGCAGACCGCCTTCCAGGGCCAAAGGGCCGCGCGGGTCTACGAGGCCGGGCGGGCGATCGATCTCGCGGTGGTGGCTGGATCGGACTTGCGGCGCGATCCAGAGGCGATCGGCGATCTTCTGCTCCGGTCGACCTCGGGCTTCTCCACGCCGCTGAAGAATGTGGCCAATGTCTATCTGACCGAGGCGCCGACAAGCATCGTCCACCAGGGCGGCCTCGCCGAGGCGCTGGTCACGGCCGATCCACCAGCGAAGTCGGCCGCGCGCTTCGAGCAGGCAGCCCGGGCGGCCATCGCCAGAAGCGTGTCCTTGCCGGCGGGGGTCTACATCGTCTCTCCGGCGCCGCCGCCCGATGGGGCCCATGCCCGGCAGGTTCTGCTGATGGGCGCGCTCCTTGCGCTGGCCGCAGTGCTGATCGTGCTGGTGCTGGCCTTCCGCAACGGCCGATCGGCCGCCCTGATCCTGAGCGCCGGGCCGCCGGCTCTGGTCGGCGGGGTGGCCGTGGCGGCCCTGGGCGGCGGTGAGATCGGCTTTGGCGCCGCGGCGGGATTGATCGCCCTGTTCGGCCTGTCCTCGCGCAGCGCCATACTGCTGCTGGCGAGGATCGAGGAACTGGTCCTTCGCCGTGGCGCGCCGTGGTCCTCGGCGACCCTCGTGGCGGCCGCCCAGGACCGGATGATCCCCATCCTGGCCGCCGCGCTCTGCGTGGGGCTCGGGCTCCTGCCCCTGGTCCTATGGGATGGCCAGGCCGGAACGGAGGTCCTGCGGCCGATGGCCGGGGTGATCCTGGGCGGGCTGGCCACCGGAACGGTTTTCAATTTGCTGGTGCTGCCGGTCCTGGCGCACTTGTTCTGGCGGCCGGCGCACGACTTCCAGGGCGAAGCCTAGCGGCTCTGGACGCCGGCGGCCGGGCCGAACGCGGTGCGCGGCGACATGTGGTCGGCTGCGGCTTTCGGCCGGCCCGCGCCTTTGATCAATAGCCACAGGCATATCCCCAATTCGCCGACCACTTCCCCGAGGATGCCGGTGATCGGACTCAGGATGCGGTAGGCCGCCGTATGCACGAGACCGGGTTCGAAGGCCGTCGCGAACACCATGGAATAGAAGACGCCGCCGGCGAGGAGGCCGACCCCCAGGAACCAGGGCGCAACGCGCGAGCGGAGCACGAGCCAGCCGAACGGGAACAGCCAGGCGCCCGAGAAGACCTGCGCGAACAGGAGCAGGCGCTGGTAGCTCTGGACGATCGGCGCGAGCGTCGCCGCGTCCATGCGGGAATCCGGCGAGCCGGCGAGCGGCAGAAGCTGCGCCAGGGCGATCAGGTTCGCCGCCACGCCGGCCAGAGCCAGGATCAGCATGACAAGGCCGGCGATCCGTCCGGCAGAGCTCATCAGCCTGTAGAGGAGAAGGCCGAGAGGCGCCCACGCGGCGAAGCCGATCGCGCTCGACAGCAGGGCCAGAGAGAACAGGGTCTGGTTCGCGGCCAGGCGCGCCAATTCCGTCTGAGGGCTTCCGGCCAGCAGTTGGGTCAGGATCATGTATCCGGGCGCGGAAAACACGATGACGGCGAGATAGGCGAGGCCGGCGAGGCGGCCCACCTTCTTTGCCTTCGAAGCTTCAGCCATGAGCGCGACCCCCTTTGCGGCCGGTCCGGCCGATCTCGAGCCCCAGCGGTCGCCGGTCGCCCGCAGTGAAGTGCGGATGCGGGCCGTCGCTCTCCTGGCGGGCCGCGGTGGTCAGCAGCCACAGGAAGAAGGCCGCCAGGCCGATGGAACCACCGGCCGTGGCCAGGACATCGAGGAGCGGGTTCATCGTGCAGCCTCCATCGTCATCGCCGTCGGACGCCGGCGCGCCAGGGTGCGCACCAGCCAGTAGATCATCGCCACCAGCACCAGCAGGGCCGGCGCCATCAGCCAGGGGGAGCCGCGCAGGAACTCGGGTTGGGCCTTGGGTTGTCCCGCGAAGGAGCCGAGCGCGACGAACAGCGCCAGGCACATGCGCCAGAGATGCCGGGCGATCCGCTGGGCGCCGGCGATGCCACGCCTCCAGATCACCGTGAGGTCCAGGATCGCGCCCAGCGCCGCGACCGAGGAGAGGCCGACGGCGATCAGATAGGGCTGGCCGCCGATCTGGCCACTGGGGCTGGCCGCGCCCGCCCGGGCGATGAGCAGCCCGGCTGCGATCACCGCCAGGATGTAGGCCAGCGCGCCGAGCTCGAAACCGACCGAGCCGTTGGCCGGCCGCTTGACCGCTGCCCAGCCGGTGACCACCAGATAGAGGGTGAAGGCGCCGGCCAGGGACGAGACGGGATCAGGGACCGGCACCAGGGGCGCTGCGATCGCACCAACCCCAGCCATGGCCAGCATCGCGCCGAAGAAGACCGTGCCGGTCACCCGGTGCGCTGTGCGGCCCTTGCGGACCAGGAGTGCGGCCGAACCGAACAGCATGCCCAGGGTGGCGCCGCCGATGTGCAGCCAGAGCGTCGTGGTGGTCAGCGCCTTGAGCAGGAACGGCGCGTCGGAAGCCAGCTGGATGACCATGGTGCAGCCCCTCGGTCAAAGGTGGTTCGGATCAAACCGGTTCAGCCCTGCGCCGCAGCCAGACGGCCGCCGCGAAGAAGGCGCCGCCCACCACCAAGCCGATCCAGAGACCCGGGCTGGTGATGAAGCCGACCGGATCGGGCGTGGGCAGGTCGATGATGTGGCGCAGGCTCGTGTGGGGAGGGACCTGCCCGTTGGGGACCTTGAAGGCCGCCGCGATGCTGCCGTTCAGGCGGTCGCGCACGATCTTGGCGAAGTAGCCGGTGCTGAAGGCGAGCCGCTCGAACACCATCAGGCCGATGGGCGGCAGAAACGCCCACAGGAAGGTCATGCGCTTGGTCCAGGCAGAGACCATCAGGAGCCAGCCGTAGATCGGCGCCCACCAGAGCGAGGTGGCCAAGAGGCCCCAGACCATTCCCAGCCAGACCCTGAGCAGAGGCACGTCGCCCAGGGGGGCCAGGCTCTCTCCATGAGCCGCCATGCTCGTCGCCTGCACGGCCAGGATGATCAGGTGGGTCACCGCGACGGTCGCCATTATGCAGATCGGCAGGACCACCATCGGCATGAAGCCTTTCGACGCCACGGTCGTCAGGTTCGACACCGGCAGCGACTTCCAGAAAAGGATGCTGCGGTCGCGACGTTCTCCGTTGAGCGCGCCGAGGCAGTAGAAGACCCCCACCAAGGCGCCTGTCACTACGATGGCCCCTATGGCGATGCCGTAGGGAATGAGGATCAGGGCGTCGGACGGGAGGGGCTGCGAGCTTCGGACCTGCACGTTGTGCGGATTGAGCGCCGCGATGACGACCCCCGCCAGGGCCACTGCCGCCGCGATGGCGGGCGCCAGGTAGATCGACCGGTTCTCCCAGAGCTCGCGGCGCACCGACCAGATGAAGGGTCGCGTGCTGGCGCGGGTGGCCGTTCGGGCCAGGGTCGGGGCCTCGTTCATTGCGTCCGAGGTCGAGGTCATGCCGCAACTCCTTGGGGATCTTGGTTCGAGCCGCCCATCAGGCTGACGAAGAGGTCGGCGAGGCCCGGCGTGCGCACCTCACCGAATTGCGCGAGTTGCTCGCGTGCGACGCCGTCGAAAAGCAGGGCCGAGCGGCCGAGCGCGTGACGCTCGTTGATCGGCTTCAGGGCGCGGGCGGCCTCGAGTTGGTCGGGTCCGACGATCACCTGGGCGAAGCGCGCCTCGAGCGACTCCATGGTGGCGTTCAACACGATGCGTCCACCGTTCAGGAACACCACGTCGGTGAGGATGTGCTCGATCTCTTCGACCTGGTGGGTGGTGACCAGGATGGTGCGCGTGCCGTCGAAGTAGTCGCCGAGAAGGGAGTCGTAGAACGACTTGCGATAGAGCAGGTCGAGGCCCAGCGTGGGCTCGT
>CAZTMF010000041.1:0-13362 GCA_964614675.1 uncultured Caulobacteraceae bacterium
ATCCGACGCCATAGAGGGTTTCGATGGCGTCGAAGGTGGGATCGACGACCCGGAACTTCTTTCTCATGCGCTTGATGTGGCTGTCGATGGTCCGGTCGTCCACGTAGACCTGATCCTCGTAGGCGGCGTCCATCAGGCTGTCGCGGCTTTTCACGAAGCCCGGCCGCTGGGCCAGGGCCTGCAGCAGCAGGAACTCGGTGACGGTGAGCTTCACCGGCCGGCCTTCCCAGAGGCAGTCGTGGCGAGCGGGGTCGAGGGTGAGCTTGCCGCGCTTGATCGCCTTCAGCGCCGCCCCGCTGGCCGGCTGGGCGTCCCCCTCCTCGGGGCGGGCCCTGCGCAGGACCGCCTTCACCCGCTCGATCAGAAGGCGCTGGCTGAAGGGCTTGTGGATGTAGTCGTCGGCGCCGAGGTTGAAGCCCAGGATCTGGTCGATCTCGTCGTCCTTGGAGGTGAGGATGATCACCGGCAGGTCCGAGGTCTGGCGTAGGCGCCGCAGCACCTCCATGCCGTCCATCCGCGGCATCTTCACGTCCAGGATGGCCAGATCCGGCGGATC
Source organism: uncultured Caulobacteraceae bacterium (assembly GCA_964614675.1). Taxonomy (GTDB): domain Bacteria; phylum Pseudomonadota; class Alphaproteobacteria; order Caulobacterales; family Caulobacteraceae; genus JANWHQ01. Next base: position 557 of record CAZTMF010000041.1, read on the forward strand.
GGCTTCCAGCGCCGCCAGTCCCGAGGCGCCGTCATAGAAGGACTTCACCGCGTGCCCGTGGCTTTCGAGGGCGAGGGAGACGGAGGTGACGATATTCTCGTCGTCGTCAACCAAGGTGATGTTGGCCATGCGCGGTCCGGCCTCAGCTTCGAACATGAGAGACTTGTGGTCCGCTAGTTAGGCGCAAAAGCGGCTTTTTCAACGCAAACCTTGGGCGTGGCCGGACGAATACCCGGGTGGCTTTGTCCCCTTGCCTCCTTTAGGCGGAGCCCATGAGCATCCCGGGCGAGGACGAGGCGGTCGAGGCGCCCTCCGAGATTCTGGAGGTCGAACTGGGTGATGATCTGGCCGGCCAGCGGCTGGACAAGGCCCTGGCGCTCGCCGCGCCCGAGCTCTCCCGCGCCCGAATCCAGGCGCTGATCGACGCCGGCCGGGTGACGCGCGGCGGCGCGGCGGTGACTTCGACGTCGGCCAAGGCGGCGGCCGGACACTATGAGATCGAGCTGCCGCCGCCAGAGCCGGCCGAGCCCGAGCCCCAGGACATCCCGCTGGAGGTGCTGTTCGAGGACGCTCATCTGATCGTGGTCGACAAGCCGGCCGGCATGGCCGCCCATCCGGCGCCGGGCACGCCCGACCACACCCTGGTCAACGCCCTGCTCCACCACTGCCGCGGAACCCTGTCGGGGGTCGGCGGGGTGGCGCGCCCGGGGATCGTGCACCGGCTCGACAAGGACACCTCCGGCGTGATGGTCGCGGCCAAGTCCGACGCGGCCCACGCGGGCCTGTCCGAGCAGTTCGCCCGCCACGACGTGGAGCGGGTCTATATCGCCCTGGTGCGGGGCGCGCCCCATCCCTCCAGGGGCCGCGTCGAAACCCTGATCGGGCGCTCGCCCAACGACCGCAAGAAGATGGCGGTGCTGAAGTCCGGCGGGCGCGTCGCCATCACCGACTACGTCACGGAAGAAAGTTTCGGGCCCGCCGAGCGGCCCTCGGCCTCGCGCGTCGCCTGCCGGCTGAAGACCGGCCGCACCCACCAGATCCGCGTGCACCTGGCGTCGAAGGGCGCGCCGTGCCTTGGCGATCCGCTCTATGGCTCCGGACCGCCGGCGCCGGCGGTGCGCGCCGCCATCGCCGAGGCGGGTCTCGAGCGACAGGCCCTGCACGCCGCCGTCCTCGGCTTCCGCCACCCGATCACGGGCGAGACCCTGAGATTCGAGACGCCGCTGCCGGCGGACATGGCGGGGCTGCAGGGGCGGCTCGAGAAACTCGGCTAGAGCGTGATCTCCCCCGCCTTCACCGCGCGGTAGGCGGCCCAAAGCAGGTGGGCGGCGACGGAGCGGTAGGGGCGCCAGGCGTCGGCGCGGGCGTAGGCGGCCTTTTCGCCGGGACGCGCCTCGGCGCGATCGACCCAGCGCATGGCTTCCTGCAGGGCGATGTCGGCGGCCGGGAAAACGTCTAGCCGCCCCTCGCAGAACATCAGATAGACCCCGGCGGTCCAGCGGCCGATGCCGGTGAGCGAGGTCAGGGCCGCGATCGCCGCCGGGTCGTCCAAGCCGGGAAGGGCGCCGAAATCGATGCGCCCGTCCCGCTCGGCCTCGGCCAGGGCCAGGAGGTAGCGGATCTTGGGCCGCGACAGGCCGAGGCCCGCCAGCCCCCCTTCGTGCGCCAGCATCGCTTCGCCGGTCACCTCGCCGAGCGCGGCTTCCACCCGCGCCCAGATGGCGGCGGCCGAAGCCAGCGACACCTGCTGGTCGACGATGAACCGCGCCAGGCCGGCAAGGCCGCCCGGGCGGACGCGCCAGGCGAAGGTCGGCAAGGTCGCGTTCAGCGGCCCGAGCGCCGGATCTGACTGGACGAGGCGCGCGCGGGCCTCGGCCAGAACCTGGGGCGTCGGCGGCGTGTAGGCGGGACCCTTCAGCCGACCACCGACTTGCCGTTCTTGATCACGACAGCGTCGCGCGCCCGCACCCGGGCCTCGAAGGAGACGACGTCCCCGTCGCGCCAGAGGTCCACGCTCACCGTCTCGCCCGGGAACACCGGGGCGGAAAAGCGGGCCTGATGCGACGTCACCCGAGCCGGGTCGAAGCCGGCGTAGCCCTGCATCACCGCCCGGCAGGTGATCCCGAAGGTGCAGAGGCCGTGCAGGATCGGCCGGTCGAAGCCGACCATCCTGGCGAAGGCCGGATCGGCGTGCAGCGGATTGCGGTCGCCGCTCAGTCGGTAGAGCAGGGCCTGGTCGGGGCGGGTCGGGAAGTCCAGCGACAGGTCCGCAGGCCGATCCGGGACCTTGTGGGGCTCGGCCTCGCCCTCGGAGGAGCCGCCGAAACCGCCGTCGGCGCGGGCGAAGATCGAGGCCCTCAGAGTGGCGATGGCCGCGCCGGCCTTTTCCCGGATCGTGGTCTCCACGATCATCACCGCGCCCTTGTCGCCCTTGTCGTAGACGGCGGCGACGCGGCTGGTGACGAGGCCCTCGCCCTCGGGCGGCAGCGGCCGGTGCAGCTCCACGGTCTCTTCGCCGTGCACCACCCGGGCGAAGTTGATCCCGCTCCTGGCGATCAGACGGCCGTAGCCCTCGGTCATGGCCAGGATGGTGGCGAAGGTGGGGACCGCCTTCAGTCCGTTCTCGTAGACGAACGGCAGTTCGTCGGCGTTCAGCGGATCCGACCCCAGGCCTATGCCGAGGGCGTAGAGCATGGCGTCGCGGTCCTTCCAGACGACCGTTTCGTCGTCGCTCTTCAGGTCCAGGATCGCGGGATAGGCGATGGGCACGGGGCGGCCTCCGTCAGGGCTGCGCCATCAAGCGGAGGATGGTCCCGCGGCGCAAGGGGGCGGGTGGCCGATGGACGCAACCGGGCGAGCCTCGTTGCGGCCAGCACGGGGTTCCGTTAGAAGCCGCTCGCCGCAAATCCGTCGGCTGCGCTTCGAGAATAACGTTCATGGGAAACGTCCAGGTCCAGAACCCCCAGCTTAGCGGCCAGGTGCTGTTCTATCGCCAACCGGAGCTGCTCTCGAAGGAGCTGCACGGCAAGCTGGGCGTGAACGCGTCCCCGACGCGCTTCGCCTTCGCCGCCAATCATCACCTCTGCCCGCTCACGGTGCAGGAGTTCAGCGCCGCCTCGACCTGCTATCCGATCATCTTCGTGGGCGAGAACTACGACCCGGTGGCGGTGATGGGGGTCACCGAGGGGAAGAACCTGTTCACCACCCCGGAGCTGGGGTTCGACGTGGACACCTACGTCCCGGCCTTCATCCGCCGCTATCCGTTCGTCCTGGCCCAGCCGACCCCGGGGACCGTGGACCCGTCCATGGCCGACCGCATGCTGGTCGGGATCGACCGCGGCTACGAATACATCGCCGAGAACGCCCAGTACCCGTTCTTCAACGAGAAGGGCGAGCCGAGCGACTACACGAACCGCTGCATGCAGTTCTGCAACGACTTCGAGGCCCAGGCGCAGTCCACCCGCCAGTTCGTCGACCTCCTGAAGAGCCTCGACCTGATGGAGACGCGCAACACCACCTATCAGCCGCAGAACCAGGACGGCACGCCCGCCGGCGATCCGCAGCCGGTGGCCGAGTACTTCGGGGTCTCTGAAGAGAAGCTGCGGCAGCTGCCGGCCGACAAGCTGGCGGAAATGGTGGTCAACGGCGCCATCCAGCAGATCTACGCCCACCTGAACTCGCTGTTCGCCTGGGACAAGCTGCTGGCGCGCCACATCCAGCGCTTCTCGGCGCAGGAGCAGGCCGCCGCCAACGCCTAGAGCAGGTCGGGCGAAGGACCTGCGGCTTCAGCCGCAGGCGAAGATGCTGCGAGTCAGGCAGGAGAAGACCAGCCGGCCCGCCTCGTCGAGCAGGTCGTGCTGGGCGATGACGATGCCCTTGCTCTCGCCGACCATGTCCTTGGCCATGACGGTCATGCGGCCGCGCAGCATCTCGCCGGCCGGCGGATTGCGCATCCAGCGCAGGGCGTCCACGCCCAGACGCTTGGTCTGGGGCCAGTCGGCCGCCGCGCTCCGATCGAGCTTGGACCAGGCGGCGTAGACGAGGGCGTCCGGCGCGCCCTGGCTGGTATCCCAGTCCGGGGCGAAGGTCCGGGTGAAGCTGTCGATGGCCTCGGCGTCCAGCACCAGGACCCCCAGCGAAACCACCTGGCCGATCTCGATGTCTTCGAAATGCGCGGGCATGGGCGTGAACCGACCTTCTGAACAGCGGGACGAAGTGTGCTAAGCGCTCGCGCCTGAGCGCGTCGGGCGAAAGTGTATGCGGTTTCGCCGCTCGGACGCGCTCCAAATGTTCGAATCTAGGGCCGGCGAGACTCAGCGGTTTCATGAAGCATATCAGCACCTGGCTTGTCGTCCTGGCCCTGCTCGTCGCGGGCCGGGCCCATGCGGCGATGACCGATGCGGGGCACGTCCAGCTGGAGCTGGTCCCGGCGGCGGCCTCCATCGCACCGGGCCAGACCCTCTATGTGGCGCTGCACGAGAAGATCCGGCCCGGCTGGCACACCTATTGGCGCAATCCCGGCGATGCTGGCGAGCCGCCCAAGCTCGGCTGGACCCTGCCGGCCGGCTGGAAGGCCGGCGACATCGTCTGGCCCGCGCCCAAGCGCCTGCCTGTCGGCCCGCTGATGGACTACGGCTATGAGAACGAGGTCTGGCTGCCGATCCCGGTGACCGCGCCCAGGTCCGCGCCGGCCGGCAAGCCCGCCGCCCTGAGGACCGCCGTCTCGATCCTGGTGTGCAAGGACGTCTGCGTTCCCGAGGACGCGACCCTGCGGCTCGACCTGCCCGTCTCGGCCCAGTCGCCGGGGGCGTCCAACGCCGCGATCGCCGCCGCTCTGGCGGCCGCGCCCAGGCCCCCGCCCCTTTCCGCCGCCATGGCCTTCAAGGGCGGGGTGGTGAAGCTCGCCGTGCTGGGCGCCGCCCTGCACGGGCCCACCGTTCGGGACGCCTATTTCTTCCCCTATTCCTCGACCGCCATCGATCAGCCCAAGCCCCAGACCGTGGAGCGCGGCCCGGGCGGCCTGACCCTGGCGCTGCAGCCCGGCTTCGCTTTCAGGAACGGCCCGCCGCCCCAGACCCTGGACGGGCTCCTCGAAGTCGACGGGCGCCCGTTCGAGGTCCATGCCCGCCAAGGGGCATTGCCGGCCGCCGCCGCGGGGCTCGGACCGGCCCAGGGCGGAAAGGTCGGCTTCGGGGGCGGCGAGGGCTGGACGGCGCTCGCGCTGGCCGCCGGCGCGGCCTTCCTGGGCGGAGTGGTGCTGAACCTGATGCCCTGCGTCTTCCCGATCCTGTCGATGAAGGCCCTGGCCCTGGCGTCCCACTCGGGCGAGACGCGCCGTGCGCGCCTGCACGGCCTGGCCTTCCTGTCCGGCGTGCTCCTGACCTTCGTCGGCCTGGCCGCGGCCCTGATCGCCGCCAAGGCCGCCGGCGGGGCGGTCGGCTGGGGCTTCCAGCTGCAGTCGCCGGGCGTGGTCGCGGCGCTGGCCCTGGTGATGCTGCTGATCGGCCTGAACCTTTCGGGTCTCTACGAGGCCGGCCTTTCGTTGCAGAACGCCGCCTCGCGCGCGGGCGGCTCGGGTGTCATGGGCTCGGTCCTGACCGGCGCCCTGGCGGTGGTGGTGGCCGCCCCGTGCACGGCGCCCTTCATGGCGGGCGCCATCGCCTACGCCCTGACCCGGCCCGAGGCCGAAGCCCTGATCGTGTTCGCCGCGCTCGGCCTGGGCTTCGCCGCGCCCTTCACCCTCATCGCCACGGCGCCCGGCCTGCTCGCCCGCCTGCCCCGCCCCGGACCGTGGATGGAGGCGCTGAAGAAGGCCCTGGCCTTTCCGATGTACGGCGCGGCGGCCTGGCTGCTCTACGTACTGACCCTGCAGGCCGGGACCACGGCCATGGCGGCCCTGCTGGCCGCCGCGGTCGTCCTGGCCTTGGCCGCCTGGCTCTATGGCGCGGGCCAACGGGCCCAGCTCGGCGGCCGCCGTCCGCTGGTGGTCTATGGCCTGAGCCTCCTGGCGGCGGCTGCGGCGATCGCCTGCGCGGTCGGCGGAGTCGAGGCCGGGGCCGCGCCGGCCGCCTCCGCCCAGGCGACCTCGGGCGCCCTGCCCGAGCAGCCCTATTCGGCCGCGCGCCTGGCCTCGCTCCGGGCCGAGGGCCGGACGGTGTTCGTCGACTTCACCGCCGCGTGGTGCATCACCTGCCAGGTCAACGAGCGCACTTCCCTGACCTCCAAGGAGGTGCTGAACGCCTTCTCCCGCACCCACGCGGTCTATCTGAAGGCCGACTGGACCCGCCGCGACGCCGAAATCGCCCAGGCCCTGGCCGAGCGCGGCCGCGCGGGCGTGCCGCTCTATCTGGTCTACGGCAGGAACGGCGGCGAGCCGCAGACCCTGCCGCAGATCCTGACCTCGGGGACCGTCGTGGCCGCCCTGACCAAGGCGGCTGGAGCCTAAGCTGCCGCCGAACCAGCACGCGAACGCGCCCCGGGCGCCGACAGCTTCGCTTGCAAATACGGCCGGACGCGCTAAGGGCTAGACATCGAATATCGCTTAGGTTCGGCGACTATCCTCGCCCGGCGCAGCCCGGGCACGGGCCTGCCCTCGCACCTTTCCGAAGATTTGATCGTCCACGCGGTGCGCGGACGTCCCCTACGACTGAAAGACATCTGCACCATGAGCATCGGAACCGTGAAGTGGTTCAATTCGACCAAGGGCTTCGGCTTCATCCAGCCCGACGACGGCGGCAAGGACGTGTTCGTTCACATCTCGGCGGTCGAGCGCTCGGGCCTTGGCGGGCTCGGCGAAGGCCAGAAAGTCAGCTTTGAGCTGCAACGCGACCGCAAGACCGGCCGCGAATCAGCGGTCGACCTGAAGTCGGTCTGACCGACGTCTTAGCCACGGCGGCGGCCGCCCGGTCGTCGCCAGGCTGGGAGTCCGATTCCCTGCCGCCAGGCCGGCTCGGACTCCCTTTCGACCGCATCTGAAATCGCCCCAGGAGACGACATGGCCAAGGAAGACGTGATCGAGTTCGAAGGCGTCGTCGACGAGATCCTGCCCGGCGGGCAGTTCCGCGTGCGTCTGGACACCGATCAGGTCGTGCTCGCCTACACCGCGGGCAAGATGCGCAAGAACCGCATCCGGACGCTGGTCGGCGACCGCGTCACCATCGAGATGACGCCCTACGATCTCACCCGCGGGCGGCTGATCTACCGGCACAAGGCCGAGGGCGCTCCGTCCGGCCAGGCCCGGCGGGTCTATCGACCTCGACGATGAGCGATACAGTCAATCGCGTCCTGATCCGCTGCCCCGAGACCGGAGACTCGGTCGAGACCATCCTTCGCCTGCGGCCCTCGGCCTTCGAGGGCCTGCGTGGAGACTACAAATTCCGATGCTCGCGCTGTGGCCAGGTGCACACCTGGCGCAAGGAAGACGCCTGGCTCGAGGCCCTGGCGCCCCGGCACAGGTAGGCCGGGAGCGGCCCCCTTTAACCGCTGATCGAGTCGGCCCGCGGCGGGGTGGTGATCACCTCGACGTTGTCGCGCAGCAGGAAACCCATGTCGCGCAGGGCCACGTCCTCGGCCGGGCCGGTCTGGGCCTGGACCAGGTCCTTCAGCCTCAGCGACAGGTCCTGGGATATCCCCTTCAGGATGCACTTGAGGTCCCCGTCCTGGCCTGACTTGGCCAGTTCCAGGTGGCCCTGCATGTCGAGCTGGGACAGCTCGGCGATCTGGGCCTTGAACTTGTCGAAGTCGGGCAGGGTCTTCGCCGCCGCGGAGGCCTTGAGCGCCGGCGTGCGATAGGCCTCGACCGCGGTGCGCAGGAAGGCCGCGCGCTTGACGATGTCGACGAACAGCGGCTGGGAGGCCACCGGCTTGGGCGCCTCGAGCGCGGCGACCGGCTTGGGCGGCGGACCGCCCGGCCCCGCCGAGGCGAGGATCAGATAGGCGGCCATGGCGACGTCGCAGGACATGGGAGTCTCCATCCAGACAAGCGGACGCCTAAGCATCGGGCCGACATGGTAAACGAGCCGCTACCGCCCCCGCCCGGCGGGTTTCATCAAACCGACATGCAATCGGCCTAGGAGCACGAGGCGCGCCTCACGCCGGAGCTTCCCGTGGACGACGCCTCCTCGACGCCCGCCTTCCGCTTCCGCACCGTCTTCATCTCGGACGTGCACCTCGGCACCCGCGGCTGCCAGGCCGAGCTGCTGCTCGACTTCATCCGCCATGTGGAGTGCGAGACCCTCTACCTCGTAGGCGACATCATCGACGGCTGGCGGCTGAAGAGCGGCTGGTACTGGCCGCAGTCCCACAACGACGTGGTGCAGAAGGTGCTGCGCCTGGCGCGCAAGGGTGTCCGCGTCATCTATGTGCCCGGCAACCACGACGAGTTCGCCCGCGACTATTGCGGAACCCACTTCGGCGGGGTGGAGCTGGCGATGGACGCCGTGCACGAAACCGCCGACGGCCGGCGGCTCCTGGTGGTGCACGGGGACCACTTCGATGGGGTGATCGCCTACGCCAAGTGGCTCGCCTTGCTCGGCGACTGGGCCTATGCAATCGTCCTTTGGCTGAACACTTGGTTCAACCGCGTCCGGCGGCGGTTCGGGTTCGGCTACTGGAGCCTCTCGGCCTATCTGAAGGGCAAGGTGAAAAACGCCGTCCAATTCATCGCCGACTTCGAGGCCGCGGTGGCCGAAGAAGCCAAGCGGCGCGGCCTGGACGGAGTGGTCTGCGGCCACATCCACAAGGCGGACATCCGTGAGACGAACGGGGTCCTCTACGCCAACGACGGCGACTGGGTGGAAAGCTGCACCGCGCTGGTCGAGCATTTCGACGGCCAGCTCGAGGTTCTCCAGTGGGCCAAATTCCGCTCCTGGTCGATGATCGAGCGCCAGGCTCAGGTCACGGTCCAGGTCCCGTCCGGAGAAACGGCCATCGCCTGATGCGCATCCTTCTGGCGACCGACGCCTGGGAGCCGCAGATCAACGGCGTGGTGCGCACCCTCACCCGCACGGTCGCAGAGCTGCGCGCCATGGGCCACGAGGTCGACGTGATCGAGCCGGGCCAGTTCCGCACCGTGCCCCTGCCGACCTATTCGGAGATCAAGCTGGCGGTCGGCTGCTACGCGACCATCCAGGACCGGCTGAAGGAGTTCGAACCCGAGGCGATCCACATCGCCACCGAGGGGCCGATCGGCCTGACCTGCCGGCGCATCTGCCTGGAATGGAAGCTGCCCTTCACCACCAGCTACCACACCCGCTTCCCCGAATATGTCTCCGCCCGCCTGCCTGTGCCGGTGGGCGCCGGCTACGCCTACATGAAGTGGTTCCACAAGCCCTCGGGCCGGGTGATGGTCGCCACCCAGACCATGCGCGAGGAGCTGGAGCGGCACGGCTTCAGGAACCTCGCCCTGTGGAGCAAGGGCGTCGACACCGTGCTGTTCCGGCCGCACGAGACCAAGGTCTTCGAGGCCCTGACCCATCCGATCTGGCTCTACGTCGGCCGCATCGCGGTGGAGAAGAACCTCGAGAGCTTCCTGGAGCTGGAGCTGCCCGGAACCAAGGTGCTGGTCGGCGGCGGTCCCCAGAAGGATGAGCTCGCGGCCCGGTATCCGGGGGCGGTGTTCCCGGGCTGGAAGTCGGGCGAGGACCTGGCCGCCTGCTACGCCGGCGCCGACGTCTTCGTCTTCCCCTCCCTCACCGACACCTTCGGCCTGGTGATGCTGGAGGCCATGGCCTCGGGAACGCCGGTCGCGGGCTTCGCCGCGCCGGGGCCGGTGGACATCATCCCGGGCTCGGGCGCCGGCGCCCTGGCCGAGGACTCAGGGGGCCTGAAGGGCGCCTGCCTGGAGGCCCTGAAGATCGACCGGGCCGTGGTGCGCGCCTACGCCGAACGCTTCTCCTGGCGCTCCTGCGCGGACGAGTTCGTGCGCAACCTCGAGCCCTATCCCGAGCCCGAGAAGACCAGGTTCTGGAAGCGGCTGAGGCGGCTGGCGCGGCTCAGGCGGCGCGCGGCCTAGGCGCCCGGCGGCGGCGCCAGCAAAGCCCCTCCGATCCCCTGGTAGTTCTGCTTCTGCACCACCGCGTGCTGGGCGGCGGCGTTCATGTCGCGCATCCGGCGCTGGATCGGCGAGGCCTCGTAGAGGGCGCTGGCGCCGGCCAGGGTGAAGCCGGCGTCGCAGACCCTAAGGGCCGCATGGGTCACCCAGATCCCGGCCAGCATGCTGTCGGGCTGGGACGCGGGCCCCAGCTCGCCGCGCTGGGCGCGGCCCCACTGCAGCCCCGCGCGATCGCGGAGCAGGGCCTCGGCGGCGGCGGTCTCGGCCTCCAGGGCGCCCAGTTCGTACTGGTAGATCGGAGACTCCTGCATGGAGGCCCGGGCGAACAGCTGCCGGCGGCCGGTCTGGGCGGTGGCGACCAGGTCGTCGAGCATGCCGCGGGCCATGCCGACGGCGAAGGCGCCGTGCATCAGGGGGATCCAGGGTCCGAGGCCGGCGTAGAGGGCGCCGGGCAGGCAGGTGGGGCCCGCGAGCTCCATGGTCTGGGCCTCGGGCACGAACACGTCCTTCAGGGCTGTGGTGTGGCTGCCGGTGCCCTTCAGGCCCGCGACGGTCCAGGTGTCCTGGATGGTCCAGTCGGAGGCCGGCAGGCCCACGATCTTGACCAGAGGCGGGCCGCCGTCGATCGGGCCCGCCACGGGTTGGCCGCCCTGGGTGACGACGCAGGCGCCGATGATGAAGTCGGCGTGCTCGCAGCCCGAGGAGAAGGGCCATTCGCCCGAGACCCGGTAGCCGCCCCCCACCCGCTCGGCCCGGCCGCGCGGCGCGCCGGCGAGGCCCGCCTGGATCATGTCCGGGCCGTGGGCGGCGAAGATGCCGTCGAAAGTCGCGCGGGGCATGCGCGAGAGGATCAGGGCCGAGGCCGAGCCGATCATCACCGTCCAGCCGGCCGAACCGTCGGCCCTGGCGACCTCGGCGATCACCTTGAGGCCCTCGGTGAGGTCGAGCTCCAGCCCGCCGTGCGAAAGCGGCGCGTACATGCGGAAGACGCCCGCCGCCTTCAACTTCTCCACCAGGTCCGGCGGGATCCGGCGCAGCGCCTCCGCCTCGCCCGCGCGCGCCCGGATCTCCGGCGCCAGCGCGCGGACCTTTTCCAACAGTTCGTCGGCCGAACCCATGTCGCTTCCCCCGCTCCCAGCCCTTCTACGAGCGCCCGAGCGAACAGATCAGGTCAAGCGCGACTTTCCCTGCCCTCTCCCCGCTCATCCCGGCGAAGGCCGGGACCCAGGACGGTTCGGAGCCGCAGCTGGGGCAGCGTGCACTGGCGTCGATGAAGGCGTGTCCTGGATCGAAATCTGTGCTGACCTGTCCTGGGTCCCGGCCTTCGCCGGGATGAGCGGATGGGGGAGGAGCCCGTGGCGAGCATTCGAAGGCGATCCGTTCTGGCCGGCGCGGGTGCGCTCGTGGCCAGCCCAGCCTGGGCCCAGGCGGCCAACCCCAAGGTGGCTATCACCACCGACCACGGCGTGATCACGGCGGAGATCTTCCAGGACAAGGCGCCGATCACCGCAGGCAACTTCCTGCGCTACGTCGACACCAGGCGCTATGACGACTCCCAGTTCTACCGGGCGGTGCGGGTCCCGAACGCGCCGGACCTCGGCCTGATCGAAGCGGGCGTCTCCATGTTCCCCACGCGGCTGCTGCCCCCGGTCAAGCACGAGCCCACGACCCAGACCGGGCTGCATCACGTGGACGGGACCCTCTCGCTCGCCCGTTTCGCGCCGGGCACCGGGCAATCGGACTTCTCCATCGTCGTGGGCGATGCGACCTACCTGGACGCCGATCCCAGCCAGCCGGGAGACAACCTGGGCTTCGCCGCCTTCGGCCGTGTCAGCGACGGCATGGACGTGGTGAAAGCCATCCTCGCCCTGCCCACCGACGGCCCCGCCCGGAACCCGACCATGAAAGGCCAGATCCTGAGCCCGCCGGTGAAAATCCTGACGATGCGGCGGGTCTAACCCCAGCCCGCCGTCGCCCAGCTTGACCGGGCGATCCGAGCTGAGGCGGACGGTCCGCATGGATGGCCCGGTCGGGCGGGCCAGGACGATTGGAGGCGGAAACGAAAAAGGGCCCGCCGAAGCGGGCCCTTCTCACGTCGGCCTTGCGGCTGACGCCTAGTCCTTCGCCTTTTCCTTTTCGCGCAGAGCCGCGCCCAGGATGTCGCCCAGCGAAGCGCCGGAGTCCTGGCTGCCGAACTGCTCGATGGCTTCCTTTTCCTCGGCCATCTCCAGGGCCTTGACCGACAGGGACAGGCGGCGGGCCGCCTTGTCGACGTTGGTCACCTGGGCGTCCAGCCGGTCGCCGACGGCGAAGCGCTCGGGGCGCTGCTCGCCGCGGTCACGCGACAGGTCGGACTTGCGGATGAAGGCGGTCATCTGGGCTTCGTCGTCGCCGAACTTCACCTCGATGCCGCCCGAGGTGACCTCGGTGACGGTGACGGTGACGGTCTGGCCCTTGCGGAACACGTCGCCGGCCATCGGATCGCCCGACAGCTGCTTGACGCCCAGCGAGATGCGCTCCTTCTCGACGTCGACGTCGAGCACCCGCGCCTTGACCATGTCGCCCTTCTTGTAGCGGGCCATGGCTTCTTCACCCGGAGCGTTCCAGTCGATGTCCGAGAGGTGGACCATCCCGTCGATGTCGTTGTCCAGGCCGATGAACAGACCGAATTCGGTGGTGTTCTTGACCTCGCCTTCGACCGTCGAGCCGATCGGATGCTGTTCGACGAACTGCTCCCACGGGTTCGACTGGGCCT
>CAZTMF010000042.1:0-13219 GCA_964614675.1 uncultured Caulobacteraceae bacterium
CCGCGGTCCAAATATCCTGCGCGGCTTCGACGACGACGTCCGCGCGCACCTTGGCGGTGAGCTGGAGAAGCGTGGGATCAAGCTGATCCTGGCCTCCCAGCACGACAAGATCGAGAAGACCTCCGAGGGGTTGGTCAGCCACCTGACCAACAATCTCAAGCTGACCTCCGAGGTGGTCATGTTCGCGACCGGCCGCGCGCCAAAGACCTCCGGGCTGGGCCTCGAGAAGGCCGGGGTGAATGTGAACGACAAGGGCGCCGTCATCGTCGACGAGTACTCGCGCACCAGTGTCGAGAACATCTACGCCGTGGGCGACGTCACCGATCGGATCAACCTGACGCCGGTGGCCATCCGCGAGGGGGCGGCTTTCGCCGAGACGGTGTTCCGGAACAATCCAACGACCTACGACCACGAGAACGTGCCGATCGCGGTGTTCTCACAGCCGCCGGTGGGCTCCGTCGGGCTCTCGGAGGCCGACGCCCGCCACAAGTGCGGGCCGGTCGATATCTACAAGTCGACCTTCCGCCCCCTGAAGCAGACCCTCTTCGGCGGCGAGGACCGGACAATGATGAAGCTGGTAGTCGAGGCCAAGACCCACAAGATCGTGGGCTGCCACATCGTCGGCGACGACGCCCCGGAGATGATCCAGATGGCCGCGATCGCCATCAAGATGGGGATCACCAAGCAGCAGTGGGACAACACCACTGCCCTGCACCCCACCGCGGCCGAGGAACTGGTGACCATGCGCGAGAAGTTCGTCTCGCCGGACCTCGGGGTGGCCTAGCGGCCGCCTTCGACGGTCCGACCGGCGGGCAGCTCGGCGTTGGCCGACGGAGAGCCATCCGGCAGGAATTCTCTCGGCGGAAGCCGTTCGAAGGCCGGCAACGCCGGATCGAAGCGGTCCCACCGCACCGCGTCCTTGGCGTAGATCACATTCTCCGGCTCGATCCGGTCGGGGTCGTCGAGCGAGCCCGCCTGCACCATCACGAACTCGCCGGGCAGCTGTCCGGAGGTATAGAGCCGCCCGCCGCACTCGCCGCAGAAATGCCGGGTGACGCCGAGGCCGCTTTCCCCGGTGTTGGTGAAGGTCTTGGGTGCGCCAGACACTTGGAGCTGCGAGCGTCTTATCCCCAGGATGGTGGTGTGACCGGTTCCGGTGGCCTTCTGGCAGTCGCGGCAGCAGCACTGGCTGGTGAAATGGATGGGCGGGGTGATGCGGTATCTGATCCGACCGCAAAGGCATCCGCCTTCCATCGGTTTGTCGGGCTCGCCGGTCATGATCCCTGTTCCTCCCCGGCCTTCCGCTGCCTTGGCGCCGGCGGAGCGCCATCCGCTGATATGGCGCGACGCAGGAACTTCCAGCGGCCGTCCTCGCGCACGAAGACGTCGTCGTAGTGGGCGGCGATCACCACCTCGAGCTGGCCGCCCGCACCTGCGGCCACGAAGGCCGAGCGGCTGAAGGCGGTGGCGCGGTCGCCCTCGATCGGTCCGATGGCGATGTTGAAGAAGACGTGGAAGTTGGGCTCGCGCACGCCGGCCGAATTCTGCGCGAAGGCCCGCTCGAGCACGGCGCGGATCGCGGCGGGTCCCTTGGCAGGCGGCCCCTTGCCCTGGACATATTCGGCCTCGGCCGCCCAGAGCGCGGCGAAGCCCTGGAAGTCGCGGGCGTCCAGGGTCCGGCCATAGGCGAGCATCAGGGCGTGGATCTCGTCACGGGCTTCGAGCCGGGCGATGCGCGCCTCCAGCGCCGGCCCCCGCTCGCCGGGCGCGGCCCGCGCGAGCGACGGCGCGGCCGAGGACGCCGCGGCGCCCAGGGCCAGGATCTTCAGCAGCTCGGCCCGCGTCGACCCCGGCACGGCTAGTTCGACGCCCCCGGGACGACCGCCGCGGCCGGGGCCGCCGCTGCGGCCTTCTTCCCGGCCGCCTCCTTACGCTGGATGCGCGAGGTCACGATGTAGTTGCGCACCTGCTCGTCGCCTTCGTGGCAGGCGTATTCGTAGAACCGATACTTCTCGTTGCGGCCCAGATCGACGCGCACCGTGAAGGGCGCAGTCCAATAGACCGGGTCGGCGTAGGTCATCTCGTAGGTGAGGGTGTTGGGACCCACGAGCGTGAAGCGTTCGGTCACATGGGCCTGAGGGCTCATCGGGATGGTGTTGTTCGGCGGGGCCCCGATAGTCGCCATGTTCAGGGGCGCGGCGCCCTGCCGGATGTGATCGGTTTCGACCACCAGGACATTGCCTTCCCAGTGGCCGCGGCTCTCGCCCATCCAGTTGGTGGTGCCCGCGATCGCCGGCCGGCCGTCCAGCGGGATGATCCGGGCGTCGTGGATCATCTCGAGATTGACCACCACGTAGCCCGGCGACTGCAGGATCTGGACGCCGTTGTTGTAGCGGAACGGCAGCATGGACGCGGGGAAGCCGCGGCTGATGCAGCGGTCCCAGCTGTCGAAGTCGGTCACCCAGTCGAAGCTTTGCCCCTGCACCCAGCTGGAGCGGCCGATGGCGTTCAGGCGCTTTCCTTCCGCCGTCAGCTCCGGCAGCCGGCCGTTCTTGGGGGAAACCAGCATCGAAGTGCGCCGGCCCGCGCCGGTCATCTCCACCCAGTTGCCG
Source organism: uncultured Caulobacteraceae bacterium (assembly GCA_964614675.1). Taxonomy (GTDB): domain Bacteria; phylum Pseudomonadota; class Alphaproteobacteria; order Caulobacterales; family Caulobacteraceae; genus JANWHQ01. The sequence goes on from CAZTMF010000042.1 coordinate 2,613, forward strand.
CTGCCCAGATGGTTCTGCTTGATCTCGTCGGCGGCGGCGTTGCGCCACTGGTCCATCAGCTTGTCGCGGGATTTGAGCTCGTCGTCGCTGAGGAAGACTCGGTCGCCCATCTCCTCAGCGCGTTGAAGCGGCAGGCCGCCGATGGAGTCGGTCGGCCACATGCCCCTGAGGTCCGGGTCGCCCCACGAGGTCTTCCTGGGCTGATAGCTCCTGGGCACCGGGGGCAGGACGTAGAGCTCCGGATGCCTGACCCTGAGCGCCGCCTCGTCCTGCTTGGGCAGGTTGGAGGTCATGCTGCTCCGCGGCCGCCCCGCCTGCCGGTCCGCAGCGCTCTCCTGGGCCAGGGCGGCGGTCAGCCCGACCGCGAGCCCTGCCGCCGCCGCGCAAAGGGCGATCCTGCGAATCTTCATCCTGCCTACCCCGACGTTTCTTTGTGCGCCCGGCGAAGCGGCATCTTACGGCGCGGTTCGGGTTTGGGAATGGCTGCGCTCGGCCCGCTTCTTCTTCAGAAGAACAGCTTCCTCACGCTCAGCCTCACCACCCGCCCGACCGGGTCGAGATAGTCCGGCTGGTAGCTGACCGGGGTGACGCCGGTGGCGTCCCGCACATGCTGGCGCGCATCCAGGATGTTGGTCACCGACAGCGACACCCTCGTCCCGATCAGCCAGGGGTGCTTGGCGATCAGGGCCCGCTGCTGGGCCATGTCGGCGAACAGGCGCAGATCGACCGTGGTCAGGGGTGAGAAGAACAGCGCGCCCGTGGGGGAGCCGTCGCCGCTGATGAAGGTGGCGCTCTGCCACTTGCCCGAAAACCGCGCGCCGAGCCCCCGCCAGGTCACGCCCGCCTGGGCCTCGATCTGGTGCTGCGGCTGGCCGCCGCCCGATCCCGAGGGATAGCCGTTCAGGAGGTCGAAGATGGGGCCGCCGGGCCTGACCAGGATCTGATCCTGGAAGACGATGGTGTGGTAGAGCGCCAGCTGCAGCCGGCCCGAGGCCTGGCCGCCGCCGCGTCCCCCTCCGCCGCCGCCGAAGAAGCCACCGCCGCCGCCACCGCCTCCGGGAAAGCCCCCGCCTCCGGGAAAGCCGCCAGGTCCTCTGAAACCGCCGCCGCCGGGAGGGCCTCCGGGGCCGCCGTCGGGAGGTCCGCCGCCGCCAGGGCCGAACGCGAAGTTGGGCGCCGCGCCGTCGGCGCCGGGTGCGCCCGCCGTCTGGCCGGTCCGAGGCGGAGCGCCCTGGGCCGGCGCCCCCTGGCCCTGGGCGCCTTGGCCTTGCCCGCCCTGGGCGCCGCCTTGGCGCTGGAACTGCTGCGCGCGCTGGGCGAAGCGGCGCCTTAGCTGATCCACCACCTCGCGCGGCGGCGGGGGCGGAGGCTTGCCGAAGCTCTTGGTGAAGTTGATCCCCCAGCGCAGCTCCGAGCGGCTCTCGGACGCGAAGTTCACCGGCCGGTAGTCGACGGCGGTCAGATCGCCATCGTCGTCGCGGATGAAGCGCTCGGGGAAGACCGCCTGGATCTGTCCTGTCGCCGCCGGGAAGGTGGAGATCGTGTTCCTTGTGAAGGTGCGGGTGTAGTTGGCGGTGATGGTCAGGTCCTGTTTGGCCAAGGGCCGCAGCATCATCCCGATGCGGGTGACGTCGCGGCGGCTCGAGGCCAGGCTCGCGTTGCCGCCGGTGATCATGTCCACGTCGACGGTGCGACCGGTCACGAAGTCGAACACCCGCACGCCCGGAGTGACGACCACGGGCCCGCCGAACTGCTGGAAGCTGGGCGCCGTCTCGTTGCGGGTGCGCGACACCAGGAAGGTCGCCACGCCGTTGGGGCGCCAGTTGGCGCCGTAGCCGTAGGTGGTCAGGGTCCCGAAGTCCGACAGCCGGTCGACGGCGGCGTTGCCGTTGACGGTCAGGTCGCCGAGGAATTCCAGCACGCCGTCGCCGCGACGGGTGACCGGCGCATCAAGGTTCAGCTGGCCGTTCAGGTCGTTGCGCGACAGATCGACGATCTGATCGTGGCCCGACAAAGTGGACCGGGCCCCGTACCAGCTCTGATTGTCGCCGAAGTGGATGCTCAGATTCATCTTGCCGGCCGGCAGGGACAGGACAGGGCCGGCGGCCAGGAAGTTCACGTTGGCCGTGTCGGTGCGCGAGTGGGCGCGGCTCTGCGGCAAGAGGCCCGTCAGTGACGAATCGATCGGGGCGAAGGGATTGAAGCCCGGGTCGAGCGCATCGACGCGCCGCTGCAGGCTGGCGGCGTCCACGCCAATATCGGTGCGCGTGCGGCTGTCGGCGTGGTCGTAGGCGCCGTTCAGCGTGAAGCGCCACTTACCCAGGTCGCGGTTGAGGGTCGTCCCGAAGTGCGCCGTCCAGCCGTCGGTGATCTGCCGCAGCGGGCCGAAGCTGGCGACGTCCCAGCCGACGGTGACGGGGCTCGAGAAGGGCGAGAATGGATTGGCGGCGGGGACCAGCAGCCCGACGCTCGGCAGCCCCTGCAGGCTTTCGCCGTGGGTGACTTCAATAGTGGCGTTCACCGTCGCCTGGAGGCCGGCCACGGTCGGCCGAGTGTAGACGACATTGGCCGAGGCCTGGCGCGAGGAGCCGGTGAGGGTGCGGTAGCGGCCGACGTCGGTGACGTTTGGCCGGCCCGCCGTCATGGCGAAGTCCTGGAGGGTCGGGGCTCCAGCCAGGCCGCCGGGGACGCCGGCGGTGTACACTGGGCGGCCGGCGAGGGCGCTGAGGGCCGGATCGATCTCCGCGCCCTGCGTGGCCGAGACCACATTGCCGCTGGGGTCGAACGGCACGGCCGAGAGGGGCTGGGTGACGTCGCGCTCGTCCTCGGTGATGGCGGTCGAGGCCTGGGCCTTCAGCGCCACGTTGGTTCGCGCGTCCCGGCGGATGCGCATGACGTCGAGCTCGGCCTGACCCTGGACCTGGCCGCCCGCCGTCGGCGCGCCGCCGGTGAGCTCCGCCGTCACCGCCCGGAAGAACGGCCGCAGCACGAAGTTCACCACCCGCTGGTCGGCCGAATAGCCGTATTTGAGCGCCACCTCCTGGGGCAGGATCTCCACGCGCTGGATGGCTTCGGTGGGGATGTCGCGCACCTCGTTGAAACCCGAGATGCGCCGGCCGTTCAGCAGAATGACCGGCGGGCCCGAGCCCGGGCCGGTCGAGGTCTGGGGCGAGAGCTCGTTCAGGAGCTCGGTGACCGTCGAGACGCCGTAGGATTGCACCTGCTGGGGCGTGAGGGTGATCTCGGGCTTGATGTCGCCCACGACTGCGCCAGGGAGGGCGCGCGAGGCGGTGACCACCAGCTCGGAGACGGTGTTTCCTTCATCCTCGCCGGTGTCGGTCTCCGCCGGGCCGGCGGCCGCGGCTGCGGGCCGGGGTCGGGGCTTCCTAGGCGTCGAGGCGCTTTGGGCCAGCGCCAAGGGCGCGACGGCGCAGAGCAAAAGCATCAGCGCGGCCGAGAGACCGGTCTTGGCGACGGCGCGTCGCCGCGTGTGTATTTCTGACGTTTCCCCCATGAATCGGGTGGATAACGTCCAATTGGTGCGGCTGTGTTACCGCTTCGAAATCCAGTTGGAATGGGAGGAATATGTGTCGCGCTCAGCACGGACCGCCGCCGCCGCGATCAGCCTCGCCCTGTGTCTGGGCGTCGCCCAGGCGGGGGCTCAGAGCCCCGCATCGAGCTTCGACAGGGGCCACGGCCAGCAGACCTGGCAGAATCCCGGCTATGCCGAGCTGGTCTCCAAGTGCAGGACGCCGCCCAAGCCCTTCGGCATCCCGATCTCCAAGATGACCGAGCCGCCGACGCCGGCTTTCCCGCCGCCCTCGGTCGCGATCCCGGGCGTGATCGCCGCGGGCCAGAGCTGGAAGACGGTCTTTGCGTGGGAGGGCAACAACGTCGATGGCCCGATCGCCGAGAAGGGCGGGACGATCCTGGTCGGCAACAACGACGCCGGCAATGTGATGCAGATCGATCCAAAGACCGGGCTGGCCGTGGTCATCTTCAAGTCCAACACAGCCGGCGCGGTCTCGCGCAGCAAGGACGGCAAGCTGTTCGTGGCCGAGCGCGGCTTGCCCGAGGCCATTGTACAGCTCCAACCCAGGCGCAAGGTCCTGGCGAGCAGCCTGAATGGCCAGCCGCTGGAATGCGTGGGCGGGGTCATCAACGACCTGTCCGCCGACGCCAGGGGCGGGGTCTATATCGCCATCTCGGGCGGCGGGCTGCTCTACGCCAATCCCGCCGGTAAGGTCTCGGCCTATGGCGAGAACGTAGGCGGCGCCAACGGCATCATCCTGAGTCCGGATGAGAAGAAGCTCTACGTCGGCAACGGCATGAAGGTGGAGGTGTTCGACGTCCGGCCGGATGGCTCGCTGACGAACCAGAAGGACTTCGCCAAGCTGCACACCGGAAGGACCGGCGACGGCTCGACGGTCGATGCGCAGGGCCGGCTCTATGTGGCGACCGGCGAGGCGGTGGATGTCTTCTCGCCCTCGGGCGACTACCTGGGCTCCATCGCCGGGCCCCAGGGGCTGCACGGGGTAGCCTTCGGCGGCAAGGACAAGAAGACGCTGTTCGGCATCGTCTTCTACGGCGGTTGGGGCTCTCCGGCCGCCCGCAACCAGCTGATCGCCATTCCGATGCAGGCCCAGGGCTACCTCGGCCGGGCCAAATAGCCGGCTACTGGTCCTCGCCGGCCAGCAGCCGCTGATAGGCGTCGATCAGGCTGGTGTAGGGCGGCACGTTGGTCACCATCGTGCCTGTGCTGTCGGTCACGGGCTCGATGATCTCCAGGTGCAGGTGGATGCTGGTGCCGCCCGGGAAGTAGTCCGAGACGAAGCCCAGCTGCTGGCCGCGCGCCACGGTGTCGCCGACGTGCACCTTCAGCTTGTCCGGCGCCTGGTGCATGTAGATGTAGGTGCGGCCGGTGGAGGCGCTCTTCAGATAGACCTTCCAGCCGGTGATCTGGACGATGGTCCCCGCCTCGGCGGCCACCGTTGGCCAGACGCCCTTCTCGCAGGTCGAGGGCCGGATGTCCTGGCCTTGGTGACCGTTCCCGCTGGGGCAGAGGGGAGTGGCGTAGTCGCGCGGCTCGCAGAAGTCGTCGTGCCAGGGATAGACCCAGTTCACCGCATCGCACTGGTCGGAATTGTCGGGCCCGTAGGCTCCGCCGTGGGCCCAGAGCTGGGACTCCGGATAGGCCTTGGCCGACTTGAGCGGGAAGCGGATGCCCGGCGCATAGATGTGGCTGTCGGCCACGCCTGTGTTCCCGGCCTGGAGCTTGCCGGGCGGGTCGTAGGTGAAGTCGCTTACCGGTCCCGAGCTGCTCGCCGGCGCGCTGGAGGGAACAGGGCTCAGGGAGCTTGCCGGGGCCGAGGAAGACGACGAGGCTGGGGTCCCTCCGGACTTGAACCAGTCGCACCCTCCGAGCGCCGCGAGCGCCGCGAAGGCCGCCGAAACCGCGATGACCCGGCTCCTGCGCATGGCTAGGCCCTTCCTGCCGGAAGCACGGCCAGAAGCCGGTAGATCACCCCGCGGACATAGGCCTCGTCGATACAGCGCGGGTCGTGATTGTGATCGTCGCAATCGAGCATGATCGTGTAGGCCGCGCCGAAGCGGTTGAAGCTGGCGGTGAGGCCGTCGCCGTCCTGGCGGCCGCTCTTGCCGGGAATGCGGATCACGATTCCGTCGGCCGGGATCCGCGAGGCGAGGCCGCCCTTGCCCAGGGCTCCGGAGGTTCCCTCGCCCAGGGGATAGGCGCGGCCCGTGCCCATCAGGGTAAACCCCATGCCCGGCGGATTGGAGGAGACCACATAGTCGAGGCCTTGCGGGAAGAACCGAAGGCCCGCGGCGAGGTCCGGGTCGCCCGGCAGCAGCACAGGGATCTGGACGGTGTCGATCCTGGCCCGGTTGGCGGTCACGAAGGCCGCGTTGACAGTCCGGCTGCGGACGGCCAGCCGCGAGTTCTGGGCCGCGGCGGCGGCCGGCCAGTCGATGGCGAGCGGGCGGCTGCCGTCCGTGGGGGCTGGGGTTGTCGCCGGCGCGGCGCCCACGCGCCGCTGGGCCTGGGCCACGAGATTACGGAAGGCGGTGGTGAAGTTCGGCTGAGCTTGCTGGGCCGCAGGTCTCGCGGTCTGGGCCGAGGCCGAGAGCGACATGCCCGACAATCCCAAGCAAAGCGCCAGCAGCGCCGATCGACGCATGGCTGATCCCCCCAACCTGATCTGTATCCTGCCTTCGGATGGCAAGATTGGCAATCTGGGATATCGCCATTCGACTCTATTCTCCTGGCAGTTGATTTATTAAAGTCAGTCGAGCATCCCGGCATTGGCCAGGTTCACCTTGGGGATCGGCGCGGAGAACGCGCCCCTGGCCTTGGCGAGGCCCTGGGCGAACTCGGCCCAGGCGGCGGAGATTGCGCTGGTCCCACCAGGCGAAGCAGGCCACCTGTCGGCGGCGCCCCGCGCCAGATGCTAAGGCCGCGGCGACGCTTTCCCGGCCGCGACCCGCGTTGTCCCGTCCGTGGGGGTGAACTGCATCGGCACGGTCCAGGCCGCGCCGCAGCCGCCCAGGGTCCAGGTCTCGCGCCATGGAATGTCGACCTTGGCGCCGGGCGCGGGATCGGAGCCCGGCTTGCGTGAATGGTCGAAGGCTTCGAAGTGCGTGTCGAGCACATGCACGGCCTGACAGGACGTGGGGGTGGCCTGGACGCTGGCGACGGCGTTGCGGAAGGCCTCCACCTGCAGACCCGGCTCGGCGATGCCGTTCCCCGGCTCCAGGATCACGGTGTGGATCCTCTGGTCCGGATCGGCGGTGAAGAGGAAGTTCAGGACGACGCCGCTTCGACAATCCGCAAGCGGAAACGACTGCTTCCAGACGCCTTCGGTGGGAAGTCCGTTCGGAGCGAAGCTGATGGGCTTCAAGACTGCGACTGAGGAGCGATCGACGGCGATGGCCGGGCAGCCCTTGGTCAACTCGTCCGGGACGACCGCCGCCGCCTTGCTGACCAGCGCCTTGTACGGGACCGATCTCAGCAATCTTTCCAGCTCGGCCCCAGAGGCCAGCACGCGGGTGCCCTCCGGGGGCGCGTCGCAGCGGGTGTCCTTGGATGGCCCGCCGCAGAGATAGAGCGACTTGCGAAGCCAGATGTTGGCGGCGCCGATCGCCGTCATCAGCGCCAGGGCGTCGGCGTCCTGGCCCTCGGCGAAGGTGAGCGTCCCGCCTTGCTTGGAGGGTGGCACACGGAAGTCCCGGCTGACGACGTAGACGCCCTCCGCGCCTTCGATCGCCTTGTAGAAGATATGGATGCCGAAGGACTGGCCCACCTGCTGGCCGCAAAAGGCCTGCGCATAGGCCACCGTCAGCCCCTGTTCGCGCGACGTTTTCGGAGGGTCGACCGTAACCCCCTCGCAATTCTGCGTTTCTGTGAACTGCTTCAGCACGTCCTGAAGCACCTCGGCCGCCGAGCCCTTGACGTGCGGGAAGGACGCGGCCGCGAGGATATCGCGGTGATCGCTCGGCGTCTGGTCGGCAGGCATCAGCTCGACATAGAACCGTCCGCCGAGATCCTTGTCCGTCACGACTCGCCAGGGGGCGTTCGTCGGCGGGCCGGGCGGATAGGGCTCCAGGACCAATCGCTCCTGGCAGACGGCTGCACCTGCGTAGAGCCAGAGCGCCGTACACGCGCCCATCCCAGCCGCGGCGATTTTCATGCACGCTTCCCCCGCACCGCGACAGGATAGACCAGTTCGCTCCGGGAAAAAGCCGGGCCGCGTCCGGTGCGCGTGGCTCGCGACCTGGGCGCCAGGGAACTGACCCAGCCTATTGCGCGCCGCTGCTCAACAGCCGGATCCGGTAGACCACGTCGCAGGCCGCGATGAAGAGGTCGCGCCCCCCGGGGCCGCCGAAGGCGACGTTGGTGGCGCAGATCTGCTTCTTGGGTTCGCCGCCGTAGATCGGCAGGTTCAGGAATCCCAGCAGCCTGCCCGCCGGGGAGGTGATGCGGATGATCCCGGGGCCCCCGCCGCTGGTCGAGTAGATGTTCCCCTGGCGGTCGGCCTTCATGCCGTCGCCGATGCCGGGGCCTTCGGCGAACAAGGCCCGCTCGCCCAGCGAGCCGTCCGATTTCACGTCGTAACGCCAGAGCTTGCTAAAGGCCGTCAGGTACAGATGGCGCTCGTCCGGCGACAGGACGACGCCATTGGGGATGCCGCCGAGGCTCTCGGCGCCCAGCACCAGCCTCGACGAGCCGTCGCGGATCAGCCAGATCCCGTTGGGCATCTGCTTGTCGGGGCTCTTACCGGCGTCCCTCAGGCCAAAGTCGTTATCCGTGAGATAGATTCCATCGTCCGAGCGGATGGCGATGTCGTTGGGGCCGGAGAAGCGTCGGCCGTCCGGCGCGCCGGCGGACAGCACCGTGCGCGAGCCGTCCTTCTCCAGACGCATGACCGCCCGGTCGTTGTCGGCGCACCAAATCAACCGGCCCTTGGAATCCAGGCCCGTGCAGCTGGGTCCGATCAGCAGCACGTGAGAGCGGCCGGAACGGGTCTGAGCGCCGGTGTGGCTGGGATCGTCTCCGCTGAAGCCGGCCTTCTCCAGATAGACCGAGACCTGTTTGTCCAGGGTGATCTTGTAGATGACGTTGTCCAGCAGGCCGCTGACCAGGAGATAGCCGCCGTGGGCGTCGGAGACCCAGACCGGGCCTTCGTTGAGCCCGAAGCCCTGCGCCATCAGTTCCAGCTTCGCCCCGCGCGGCACGATGGCGTCCAGCCCCGGATCGCTACGCGTGACGCTGAACGGCCGCGCCTGAGGCGGCGGCCCGTCGCCACGCATGGCGGGCCCCGGAGCCTGCTGGGCGGCGGAAGACGAAACCCAGGCCAGCACGATCAGGCAGGCGCCGGCGGCGCCGAGTTTGGAAGGCGTGTTCATTCGTCCCGAGGTCCCGCCTTCATTGAGCGCGGGCGCCAGCTTACGGCCTGGCCAACATTTGGGAATGGCGGGCGCGGAATCGGCGGCCTCGGCCCGTCGCTAGGACTTGCGCCCCAGCTTCGCGGCTTTGCCAACCAGGGGGGCGGCGAATGGCGAAGCCTGGACCGCGGGCTTGGCCTTCGGCTGCTTGGGTTTTCTCATCTCGCGGTTGCCGCGCTTCTGATCCTTGTTGGCCATGGGGGCCTCCTTCGCGGCTGAGCCGCCTGTTCGGTTGGCGCGCAGGGCGCTGCGCTCGGAAAGTTCAGGTGCTGCGGCGGGCGCTCTGGAGCACGGCCCAGAGGTCGGGGTCGTCGACGCTCTCGGACTGACCGATCTCGAGCGCCCGGGCATAGCGGCCGACCGGATTGTCGATCCGGTAGGAGTCGTAGCCGACCCGCGTGGCGCCGGGCAGCCGGCCCGCGATCAGCCGGGCGTCGGCGTCGTCCAGGGCATGGCAGACGTAGCGGGGTCCGACCTCGGAGCGATCCTGGCAGATCATCTGGATCGTCCAGTAGCCGTCGCTTGCGCCGGCTGGGCTCGGGGAGATGTTCATGGAGATCCCCTTTCGGGGGAAATCACCGGGAGCGTCGCGATGCGAAGCTCGCCCGGCGCGCCGCAGCTTGTGGTCCGCCGACGCACCTCATTGGAAAAGGCTACGCAACATACCACACGGGCGCCCGAGAGTCCGGACCGATCGGCCCGGACGCCGCGCCATGCGTGGCCTAGTCGTCGTCGCGCATCTCGCTGCGGTGGATCAGGGTGTCGAAGTCGAGGATGTTCTGCTTCAGCTTGGTGATGGCGTGGGCGCTTACGTCGACATTGTCGGAGTGCATCTTCATCTCGCCGCTCTCGAAGCGCCCGAGCTGTTCGATCAGCAGGTCCCGCAGATAGCGCCAGCGCTGCACCACTTCCGAGTGGCTTTCCATGTCTTCTCCTCGGAGATGTGATGCGGATCAGTCGTTGTCGTCACAGATGACCACCTCGGCGGCCGCCGCACGGGAGGCGGAACGCTGAGCCGCGTCCCTGGCGGCCGTGATCGCCGCGCCCCGACCGCGGTAGTGTCCAAAGAACACGCCATCGCGGGTCACCTGCCAGACGCCGTTGCATAAGCCGACCTCGTAACGCGTTCCGCCGCCATCGTCCGACGTGTGGTTGGTCACAGGCGACATCCGCCGCGCAGGAAGTTCGTCGAGTTCATTCGCTGGCTCCGCCCGGTGTCCCAGGCGCCTGAAGGCTCCTCCGAACGAGGGCGCTCAGCCTTTCTCCTACAAGTGGGGATGGCGCCGCGGAATCTAAGACCTCGCCGGGGTTCACGCGGCGACCAGTTCGTCGCTGACGACCTTGAAGCCGCTGAGCAGGGCTTCGCCGAAGGTGTTGGAGAGCGGAACGTCGGTCGCGTCGCGTCCGCGAGCCATCAGCACCCGCCCCACGCGCCGGATATTGTTGCGGGGATCGAAGACGTACCAGCGGCCGTCGAGATAGACCTCGCACCAGGCGCTGAAATCCATCACGCCCACGACTGGAACCCAGATGTCTCCGAGGTAGCCGGTGCAATACCGGGCGGGGATGTTCATGCAGCGGCAGAATGCGATGGCGAGGTGGGCGTAGTCGCGGCAGACGCCCGTCGCCTCCTGATAGGCCTCGAA